>JACMMK010000323.1 GCA_014379045.1 Burkholderiales bacterium | reverse complement strand
GCGCGCTCGCGGTGACCAGCGCCGCGCCGAGTGCCCGGCTGCCGGGCGTGCCGGCGGTGTCGAGCGTCGTCCCCGGCTATGAAGGCCTGAACTTCCACGGGTTACACGGCCCGGCAGGGGTGCCGGTCCCGATCGTCAACCGGTTGGCCGACGAAGTACGGCGTGCGGTACGCAGGCCTGAGGCCAGGGAGCGTCTGGACGATCTCGCGATGGACCCGGTCGGGAGCAGCCCGGCGGAGTACGAGGCGTTCATCCGCAGGCAGGTCGAACAATGGGTCCCGTTCATCCGGCAGGCCGGCATCCGCGCTGAATGAAAACGCGCGCGAGCTGAAATGCGACAGCGTGCGTTCGGGAAGTTCGGCGAGGTCAGTGCGCTCGCGCTCGGTGGCGCCGGGGTCGCCAGCCACTGGGGTGCGGTTGCGCGCGACGAGGGCGTCGCGACCCTGCGTGAAGCGGTCGCGCGCGGCGTCACCTTCCTCGACATGGCGCCCAAGTACGGCGATCTGCGCGCCGAACAGATGGTCGGCGAGGCGTTCGACGGTCGACGGCCGTCCGGGGTGCGGGTCCTGACCAAGGTCTTGTTCGACCCCGACGAAGCCGAATTCGAGCGGGCACTGGAAACGAGTCTAGCCGCGAGCCTCGCGCGGATGCGTCTGCAGCAGGTTGATTTCCTGCTGCTGCACAATCAGGTGGTGCCCGATCACCGCGCCGGCGTCTGGCCCGGCGTCGCCTGGACGGTGTTCGCCGAGCGCATCCGTCCGCTGCTGGTCGGTCTGGTGCGGGACGGGCGTGTCGCCGGTTGGGGACTGTCCGGCATTGGCGCCGCCTCGCAGATCCTCCGCGCGCTCGACGCCGATTCGCCGCCGGACGTGATCGAAGCGATTGCCAACCCGCTCGACCTGCTCGGCAACCTGCATACGTTCGACGAGTCGCCGCGCCCGCGCGACATCATTGCGCGCGCCGACCAGGTCGGCACCGCGGTCCTCGGCGTGCGCGTGGCGGCTGCAGGCGCACTCACCTCAGCGCTCGATCGAACGCTTCCTGCCGACCACCCGGTCGCCGTCGATTTCGCCCGCGCGAATGGCTTTCGTGCCGTCGCGACGAAGCTCGCGATGACGCCTGCGCTGCTGGCGCTGCGCTACGTGCTGGGGATGCCCGGCGTTGCGTCGGTCGTGCTCGGCGTCAAGAACCGTGTCGAACTCGACGAGAGTCTCGACGCCGAGCAGGCTGGACCGCTTGATGAAGACATCCGCAGACTCGTGGACGCTTCGGCAATCGGCGCACCAGGCTGACCTGCTTCTCGATTGCGGCAGCTTTCGACCGTGGCCAGCCGCCGGTTCACGCGGCCAACAGGCGGCTGACGGGTCACCGCCGCCGGGGTTACCGCTCAACGCTTGCGCCGCGCCCGCGCGCTCGCGGCGTTTGCGGCGATCCGCATCCGCAGCGCATTCAACCGGATGAACCCGCCGGCGTCGGCCTGGTTGTAGGCCCCCTCGTCGTCCTCGAAGGTCGAGATCTTCGGGTCGAACAGGGTGTCGGACGGCGACTCGCGACCGACCACGATCACCGTGCCCTTGTAGAGCTTGAGCTTCACCGTGCCGTTCACGCTCGCCTGCGACTGGTCGATCAACGTCTGCAGCAACAGTCGCTCGGGACTGAACCAGTACCCGTTGTAGATCATCCGCGCGTAGCGCGGCATCAGGTCGTCCTTCAGTGCGAGCACTTCGCGATCCAGCGTGATCGACTCCATCGCACGGTGCGCTTTCAACATGATCGTGCCGCCGGGGGTCTCGTAGCAGCCGCGCGACTTCATGCCGACATAGCGGTTCTCGACCAGGTCGAGCCGGCCGATGCCGTGCTTGCCGCCGAGCCGGTTCAACTCGGTCAGCACCTTGGCCGGCGACATCTTTCTGCCGTTGACTGCGACGATGTCGCCGCTGCGATAGGCGAGTTCGAGGTACTCGGGCCGATTCGGTGCTTTCTCCGGCGACACCGTAAGCCGCCACATCGACTCCTCGGGCTCGTAGCTCGGATCTTCGAGAATGCCGCCTTCGTACGAGATGTGCAGCAGGTTGGCGTCCATCGAATACGGTGCGCCGCCTCCCTTGCGCTTCTTGAAGTCGACCGGAATGCGATGCTGGTCGGCGTAGGCGAGCAGCTTTTCGCGCGACAGCAGATCCCACTCGCGCCACGGCGCGATGATCTTCACGTTCGGCATCAACGCATAGGCGCCGAGCTCGAAGCGCACCTGATCGTTGCCCTTGCCGGTGGCGCCGTGCGAGATCGCATCGGCGCCCGCTTTCTGCGCGATCTCAACCAGACGCTTGGCGATCAGCGGACGGGCGATCGAGGTGCCGAGCAGATACTCGCCCTCGTAGACGGTGTTCGCGCGGAACATCGGGAACACGAAGTCGCGGACGAACTCCTCCCGCAGATTCTCGATGTAGATCTGTTTCACGCCGAGCATCTGCGCCTTCTTGCGCGCGGGCTCGACCTCTTCACCCTGGCCGATGTCGGCAGTGAAGGTGATGACTTCGCAGTCGTACACGTCCTGGAGCCACTTGAGGATCACCGACGTATCGAGACCGCCGGAATAGGCGAGGACCACTTTCCTGATACTGCTGCTGTTCTTGGTTGCCATGGTTGCGTGTTGATCGAGGTTAGCGGTGGGAGGGAAGGCGTACGGCAGGTCGTTTACGCCACTGCCCGGTGTCGACACGCATGAGCAGCACGCCGCCCAGCGCACGTGGCCACGACGCGTTGACGTTCGAGGTCAGTCGAGTGTGAGGCCGAGTTGCCGGATCACCGGCGCCCAGCGCGCGGACTCCGCGCCGATCAGCGCGCCGAACGCCTCCGGCGTGCCGCCGCCCGGCTCGAGCCCGGCAGCGGCGATCCTTCGTCGCGCATCGGCGTCGACCAGGATCGCATTGACGTCGGCGTTGAGTCGGCTGACGATCGGCTTCGGGGTGCCCGCGGGCACGAGGATGCCGTTCCACAGCATCGCCTCGAATTTCGGATAGCCCTGCTCGGCGAGCGTCGGCAGGTCGGGAAACAACGGGTCGCGGCGACTGCTGCTGACCGCGAGCGCGCGCAGGCGACCCGATTTCAGATGTGCGTTGAGCGCCGTGGGTGCGGCGAACACGAGCTGCGTTTCGTTCTGTGCGACCGACGCCGCCGCGGGCGGTGCACCGTTGTATGGGCTGTGCAGCGCGTGGAAACCGGCGACCGACTTGAACAGTTCCATCGTCAGGTGCGACGAGCTCGCGTTGCCGACCGAGGCGTAGGCGAGCTTCTGCGAATTCGACCGTGCATAGGCGACCAGCTCCTTCACCGAGCGCACCGGCAACTCCGCGTTGACCGCCAGGATGTTCGGCGAGGTGCTGGTGACGATCACCGGGACGAGGTCCCGGGTGGGCGCGTACGGCAGCTTCGCGTACAGGAACGGCGCGAGCGAGAGCGGACCATTGAAGCCGATCACCATCGTATGGCCATCGGGCGCGGCCTGCGCGCAGGCCGCGACCCCGACCGTGCCGCCTCCGGCCGGACGATTATCGACCAGCACCGGCTGTGCGAGCGAGTCGCGCAAGCGTTCGCCGATGATGCGCGCGAGTACATCGAGCGAACTGCCCGGCCCTGCGGGCACGATGAAGCGCAGCGCCCGGTTGGGCCAGTCCTGGGCATGCACCGGTGCCACCGCACTCACGAAAGCCATGCCGATAACGGCAGAGAGCGGTCTTCGTGCGCGCACCCCGAAGGCAACAGCCCGGCTGCGTGTTCGCTCGAACGCGACCGGGTACGGTTCGCTGTCGCCCGCTCGGCGCCGCACACCGCGTGCCAGATCCGCGCTCACTGAGACAACGTGAGCCGGCCGAGCAACAGGAATTCGAGCAGTGCCTTCTGCGCATGCATCCGGTTCTCGGCTTCGTCCCAGACCACGCTCTGCGGGCCGTCGATCACGTCGGGCGTCACTTCTTCGCCGCGATGCGCGGGCAGGCAATGCATGAAGAGCGCGTCGGGTTTCGCCGCGCGCATCATGTCGGCATCGACGCACCAGTCCTCGAACGCCGCCATGCGCTGCTCGTTCTCTGCTTCGAACCCCATGCTGGTCCAGACGTCGGTCGTGATCAGATCGGCGCCGCGCGCGGCCTCCATCGGATCGCTGAACTGCTCGAAGTGGTCGGTATCGTAGATGCCTGCCCGCTCGGGCTCGACTTCATAACCGGGGGGCGTCGAGACATGCACGTTGAAGTCGAGCACGGTGGCGGCCTGCAACCAGGTGTTGCAGACGTTGTTCGAATCCCCGATCCACGCGACCGTCTTGCCCTGTATGGGCCCGCGGCGTTCGATGAATGTGAAGATGTCGCCGAGGATCTGGCACGGGTGGTAGTCGTTGGTCAGGCCGTTGATGACCGGCACGCGCGAGGTTGTGGCGAAGCGTTCGACGATATCGTGACCATAGGTGCGGATCATCACGATGTCGACCATCCGCGACACCACCTGCGCCATGTCTTCGACTGGCTCGCCGCGCCCGAGTTGCGTATCGCGCGTGTTCAGGTAGATCGCCGCACCGCCGAGCTGATGCATGCCCGCTTCGAACGACAGCCGCGTGCGCGTGCTCGCCTTCTCGAAGATCATCGCGAGCGTGCGGTCTTCGAGGGGCCAGTATCGACGGTACGACTTGAACTCCCCCTTGATCCAGGCTGCGCGTGCGAACACGTACTCGTATTCGTCACGGCTGAAATCGAGGAACGTGAGGTAGTGCCGGACCGGTTTCACGATCGGTAAGGCATCGTGCGCACGCTCTAGCGCTTGATGAAGTCGCGGATCAACGGCGACAGGATCGACACGATGGCGTCGGCCTGCTCGTCGGAGATGATCAGCGGGGGCAGCAGGCGCACGATGTTGTCGTAGGTGACGTTGATCAGCAGTCCTGCCTCCAGCGCGGACTTGACGAGCTCGTTGCACGGACGATCGAGTTCGATGCCGAACATCAGCCCGAAGCCGCGGATCTCGCGCACGCCGTCGATACCGGAAAGCTCTTGCCGGAAGGCGGCAAGCATCCGCTCGCCGAGCGTTTGCGCGCGCTCGCGCAAGCCTTCGTCCTCGATGATCGCGAGCGTGGTCAACGCGGTACGACAGATCAGCGCGCCGCCACCGAAGGTCGTGCCGTGATTGCCGGGGCCGAACACCTGTGCCGCCGCGCCGCGCGCGATGCACGCGCCGATCGGCATGCCGTTGGCCAGTCCCTTGGCGAGCGTCAGCACGTCGGGCTGGACCCGGGTGTGCTGGTAGGCGAACCACTTGCCGGTGCGTCCCATGCCGCTCTGCACCTCGTCGAGCATCAGCAACCATTCCTTGCGATCGCAGAGTTCGCGCAGATGCGCGAGGTAGCGCTGCTCGGGAATCTGGATGCCGCCTTCGCCCTGCACCGGCTCGACCAGCACCGCGACCACGTTCGCGTTGTTTTCGGCGACCCGGTTCACCGCGTCCAGATCGTCGAAGGGCACGCGCGCGAAGCCACCGAGCAATGGTTCGAAACCGGCCTGCGCCTTGCGGTTGCCGGTTGCCGACAACGTCGCGATCGTGCGCCCGTGCCACGAGCGATCCATCACGACGATCGTCGGCAACTCGATCCCGCGCTGGTGGCCATAGAGCCGCGCGAGCTTGATCGCGCTTTCGTTGGCTTCCGCCCCCGAGCAGTTGAAGAACGCGTTGTCCATGCCGGACAGTTGCGCGAGCTTCTCGCCCAGTTGCTCCTGCTCGAGCACCCGGTAGATGTTCGAGGTGTGGATGATTTTCGCCGCCTGATCGGCGATCGCTGCGACCAGCCGCGGGTGCGCATGGCCGAGCCCGTTGACGGCGATGCCCGCCAGCGCGTCGAGATATCGTTTACCCGATTCGTCCCACACCCATGCGCCCTCGCCGCGTACGAACGCGACCGGCAGCCGCTTGTAGGTGTTCATCAGGTAGGCAGACATCAGGCGCTCCGTTCGGCGGGTTGACAAAGAAACAGACCCGCAACTCGCGTGCGCGGGGCCGGGTTCGCCCGAAACAGGCGCCGGTCACTGCGCGAGGGTCAGGCGATACTTCGACATCCCTGGCCCGGGCAGCGGCGGCTGCCGGGGCTGGTCGGTCGACAGCATATGCGGAGATTTTCACCCCGCGTCCCGCTGACTGCAAGCGCGGATGCCGCATTCGGGACGATCGTCTGCGAGCGACTGCTACACTCGCGCACGTGTGCAACGCCCTTCGATCCAGGTCCGCGAAGCGCGCCCCGATGGCGCGCGCAATACAGACCCTGTCTTCACCGCGCCCGACGCTGTCGCGCGGCACGCACGACCGCAACTCAGGCGATGGCTTTGACAGCGGCCGACAGACGGCTCTTGTGACGTGCCGCCTTGTTCTTGTGGATGATGCCTTTGTCGGCGATGCGATCGATGACGGCGACACTGCTGAGCAGCACGGCCTGTGCATCGGTCTTGTTGCCCGCGTCGATCGCGGCGCGCACTTTCTTGATAGCCGTGCGCAGCGTCGAGCGCAGCGTGGTGTTGTGCGCGCGCTGCACGTCGGCTTGACGGGCGCGTTTACGGGCTTGAGCGGAATTGGCCAAGATGTATCTCTGAGGAACGGTTGGGGGATCGGTCTGTTTGCAGCCAGGGCAGCGCATGCAGTCGGTCTAGCGGATGGCACCATCGACCATAGTGCGTACAGCCATGCGAATGCCGCGAAATCACCCCGTTCTAGGCGGGCTGGCCGGCATCTTGAAAAGCCGTCGATAGTACGGGGATATGCCCGAACTTTCAAGCCTGCAGGGTCATTTCGCGGCGGAAAGACCCGCAGACCCACGGGCTGCCGGCCGTGAACCTGCTGCGCGCACTTGGTGCAGTCAGCAGCATGACGCTCGTCTCGCGCGTCCTGGGGTTGGTCCGTGATCTGCTGATCGCCCGCATCTTCGGCGCCGGTGTGGCGACCGACGCGTTCTTCGTGGCGTTCAAACTGCCGAACCTGTTGCGCCGCGTGTTCGCCGAAGGCGCGTTTGCGCAGGCGTTCGTGCCGATCCTCGCCGAGTACCGGAACCGCCGCGGCGAGGCGCAGACGCGTGCACTCGTCGACCATGTCGCGGGCACCCTCGGCGTTGCGCTCGTCGTCGTGACCGCGCTCGGCATCGTTGCCGCACCGGCGATCGTCTGGCTGTCGGCGCCGGGCTTCTCCGCGAACGCGGAGAAATTCGCGCTGACCGTCGACCTGCTGCGGATCACGTTCCCGTACATCCTGTTCATTTCGCTGACCGCGCTCGCGGCGGGCATCCTCAACACCTACAGTCGGTTTTCCGCGCCGGCGCTCGCGCCGGCACTGCTCAACGTGTCGTTCATCGCGTTCGCGCTCTGGTTTGCGCCCTGGTTCGATCCACCGGTGAAAGCCCTCGCGTGGGCGGTGTTCGTCGGCGGCATGCTTCAACTCGCGTTCCTGCTGCCGTTCCTGCGCCGGTTGCGGATGCTGCCGCGCCCGCGCTGGGGCACCGGCGACGAAGGGGTGCGCCGCGTGCTGCGACAGATGGGGCCGGCGCTCTTCGGCGTCTCTGTCGCCCAGTTGAGCTTGTTGATCAACACGATCTTCGCGTCTTTTCTGGTGAGCGGCAGTGTTTCCTGGCTGTATTACGCCGATCGGCTGATGGAGTTCCCCACCGGCCTGCTGGGCGTCGCGCTCGGCACCATCCTGCTGCCCAGTCTTGCGAAAAGCCATGCCGATCGCACGAGCGAGGAATACAGCAAGCTGCTCGATTGGGGGCTGCGCATGACGTTGATGCTGTCCGCGCCGGCGGCGGTGGCGCTCGCGGTGTTATCGGTGCCGCTCGTCGCGACGCTGTTCCACCATGGCGCGTTCGATGCCAATGATGTCGCGATGACGCGCAGCGCGTTGCTCGCGTATAGCGTGGGCCTGGTCGGCCTGATCGCGGTAAAAGTGCTCGCGCCGGGCTTCTACGCGAGGCAGGACGTACGCACGCCGGTGAAGATTGCGCTGATCACGCTAGCGGCGACGCAGGCGATGAATCTGCTGCTCGTGCAGCCGCTCGCGCACGCGGGACTGGCGCTGGCCATCGCGCTGGGTGCATGCCTGAACGCCCTGTTGCTGTGGCTCGGGCTGCGCCGCATCGGCGCCTACCTGCCGCAGCCCGGATGGGCGCAGTTCATCGCCAAGATCGGGCTCGCGCTCGCGCTGATGGCGGGCGCATTGTGGTGGGCCGCAGGGCCGTCCGCGCCCTGGCTCGTCTGGCAGGGCTTCGAACGGGCGGGTCGGCTCGCCGTGGTATGCGCGATCGGAGCCACGGTTTACTTCACGACCCTCGCGCTGCTCGGCTTCCGGTTGCGCGATTTCTCACGACGCGCTGTCTCTTGATGCCCTGCGGGGGCGCGTTGAACTGCGTCAGAGCAGGCGGCGCACTTCGCTCGACGTGACCACCAGGCCCTCGCGCGCAAAGCGTTCGTGGTTATCGTCGATGTGCGGCAGCCGGTACAGATAATTCACCATCACGCCTGAAGACTGTGCGATGCCCTTCGCCGACGTGTCCGCGAGCCAGTTGAGGCGCTCGAGCCGCGCCCCGTTCGACAGATGAAAGCGGGCTACCGGGCAGTGCGGGCGGTCGGACGACCTGGCCGTGGTAAGATAATGTGCGACGATACGCAATACGATCGGCTTGAGCAACTCGGCGAGAACCGACCCGTGCGCCCGCGCCGCGAGGTCGATCGCGCGGTTCAAGGCTGCGGCGCCGAGCGGCTCGTGGAACGCCGCTTCGAAGCTCTTCAGTTCGCGTTCACGGGCGCCGGTGAGCACGGCAGCATCGTCGGCACGCTTCAGCCACGAACGAAACGCCGGCACCGGCGACAGCGTCGAGAACTGCTTCAACTGCGGCATGTCGCGCTGGAGCGCCGAGACCACGCGCTTGATCAGGAAGTTGCCGAAGCTCACGCCGCGCAGCCCGACCTGGGTGTTAGAGATCGAATAGAACATCGCGGTGTCGGCTTCGCGCAGGTCGAACTTGCGCTTAGTCTCGTCGAGCAGGACCTGAACGTTGTCCGACAGACCGTGCGTCAACGCCACTTCGACGAAAATCAGCGGCTCGAGCGGCATGCGCGGATGAAAGAACGCATAGCAGCGACGATCGGAGTCGAGCCGGTTGCGCAGGTCGTTCCATGACTGGATTTCATGTACGGCCTCGTACGCGATCAGCTTCTCGAGCAGCGACGCGGGCGAATCCCAGGTGATCCGCTCGAGAGACAGAAAGCCCACGTCGAACCAGCTCTGCAGCAGCAGTTCGAGGTCGCGATCGAGCGCGGCCAGCGACGGCTCCCGCGGCAGATACTTCAGCACGTGCTCGCGCAGATCGACCAGGAACTTGGTACCCGATGGCAGCGCATTGAACTGGCGCAGGATCACGTTGCGCCGGGTACGCACGGCTTCGCGTAGTTCGACTTCTGCCAGCGGTTGCGCAGCCGTGCCCAGGGCGCGCTGATACGTGGCGATCGCCGCCGCCGTGCGTACCGGGTCGGCCCCGAACTCGGTGCCCAGCAGCTTCAGCACGTCGAGCCGGCTCGCCGGGTCGAGGCGAAGATACGCATCACCCATCTGCGCCGCCCGCGTGCGGGCCGAGGCCTCGCCGCCGCGCTCGATCGCGCATTCATTCAACGTTTCGCGCACCTTGTCGAGCGCGCGCCGGCTCATCCCGGCCGTGCCCGCCTGGGTCTTGTCATCGCCCGAGAGGAGCGACCAGATCGAGCGCACGCGACGCAGGCTCGACGACAGCAGTCCGTCCTCCGGACGGTCGGGCACCGTGAACTCGGACGGGGTGACGGAAGCAGGGGCCGGAACCGGCGCCGAAGCAGACGCAGCCATTGGACGGGTCAGGAAAAGGAGTAGATGAAAGCCTACCCGAATCGCATGCGATTTTCGTGAACAAACTACCGAATCCGCGGAGCGCTGAGGCGATCGTGGCGTAACTCAGACAGCGCCTGTCAACTGCCGTGCCGAGGAACTTTCTGCAATTGGCCTGTCGGGCCCCCTTTGGCCGCGGGCGAACGTCGAAACCGGCTAGAATTCAGTGGCTTACTTCCCATGCATGTCTACCGCACCGTCCCCCAGACCGCCGCGCACCCCGTTGCGCTGACCATCGGCAACTTCGATGGCGTACACCGTGGCCATCGCGAAATGCTGCGCCGCTTACGCGCCGCGGCAAGCGCGCGTGGGCTGCCCGCGGCGGTGATGACGTTCGAGCCCCATCCGCGCGAGTTCTTCGCGCCCGACCGCGCGCCGGTCCGTCTGACCGGCTTGCGCGACAAGTTGCGTCTGCTGGAAGCGTGCGGCGTCGATGAAGTGCATGTCTGCCGGTTCGACTACCACCTGGCGCAGATGCTGCCCGACGAATTCATCAGTCGGGTGCTGGTCCAGGGGTTGGCGGCGCGTTGGATCCTGATCGGGGACGACTTCCGCTTCGGCGCCCGGCGCGCGGGTGATGTGGAGACCTTGCGTGCGGCCGCGCTGCCGTCGACACGCGTTTCGACGTCGCCCTCCGCCCGCGGGCCGGCGGCGGTGGGTTTTGAACTCGAAAGCCTGTCGAGCTATCGGGTCGACGGCCTGCGCGTATCGAGCACGGCGGTGCGCGACGCGCTCGCGGCCGGCGACATGACACTCGCGCAGAAGCTGTTGGGTGCGCCGTTCGCGCTCAGCGGACGTGTCGTACACGGCGACAAGCTCGGGCGCGAACTCGGCTTTCCGACGGCGAATGTGTGGGTGCCGCGCGCGCGCCTGCCGGTTACGGGTATCTTTGCGGTGCGCGTGTACGGGCTCGCCGAAGCGGCCCTGGCCGCGGTGGCGAGCGTCGGCGTGCGGCCGACGGTCAAGGCCAACGGGCGCACGACGCTCGAAGTGCACGTGTTCGATTTCGATCGCGACGTGTACGGCGCGCGGGTGCGGGTCGAGTTCCTGCACAAACTGCGGGACGAAGCGAAGTACGACGGGCTGCCGGCGCTGGTGCGGCAGATCGAGATCGATTGCGCTCAGGCGCGTGCCTGGCTCGGTGCGGTCGCGCCGGGTGCGACATTGTGATGGCGAGATGGACTACAAGAAGACCCTGAACCTGCCCGACACCGCATTCGCGATGCGCGGAGATCTCGCCCGACGCGAGCCGACGATGCTCGCCGATTGGCAGGCGCGGGGGCTGTACGCGCGGATCCGCGAAGCGAGCCGCGGGCGTCCGCGGTTCACGCTGCACGACGGGCCGCCCTATGCGAACGGCGACATCCACATCGGACACGCGGTCAACAAGGTGCTGAAGGACATCGTCGTGAAGAGCCGCACGCTCGCAGGCTTCGACGCGCCCTATGTGCCAGGGTGGGACTGCCACGGCATGCCGATCGAGGTGCAGATCGAGAAGACGCATGGCAAGAATCTGCCGACCGAAGAGACGCAGCGCCTCGCGCGCGCTTACGCGACCGAACAGATCGCGCGGCAGAAGAACGATTTCATCCGGCTTGGGGTGTTCGGCGACTGGGATCGTCCGTACACGACGATGACGCCGCAGAACGAGGCCGAGGAAATCCGCGCACTCGGGGTATTGCTCGAAAAGGGCTATGTCTATCGCGGGTTGAAGCCGGTCAACTGGTGTTTCGACTGCGGCTCGGCCCTCGCCGAGGCCGAGATCGAGTACGAAGACCGTATCGATACGGCAGTCGATGTCGGCTTTCCGTTCGTCGAACGCGAGAAACTCGCGCACGCCTTCGGACTGGCGACGTTGCCCGACAAGGTCGGCCATATCGTGATCTGGACCACGACGCCGTGGACGCTGCCGTCGAACCAGGCGCTGAACGTGCATCCCGAGTTCGCGTATGCGCTGGTCGACACCGAACGCGGATTGCTGATCCTCGCGGCGGAACTGGTCGAGGCGTGTCTCACCCGCTATGGACTCGCGGGTCGCCGGCTTGCGACCTGCGAAGGCGCGAAGCTCGAACGCATCGCGTTTGCCCATCCGTTCATCGCGCGCACCGCGCCGGTGTACCTGGCCGAGTACGTGACGCTCGAAGCGGGCACCGGCATCGTGCATTCGGCGCCCGCCTACGGCGTCGAGGACTTCGCCTCGTGCCGGCGCTACGGCATGAAGGACGACGAGATCCTCACGCCGGTGATGGGCGACGGCAAGTACGTGTCGACGCTGGAGACCTTCGGCGGCCTGATGATCTGGAAGGCGAACCCGCTGATCGTCGAGACGTTGCGTGAGCGCGGCGCGCTGTTCCACGAAGACCGCAGGCATCTGCACAGCTACATGCATTGCTGGCGCCACAAGACGCCGGTGATCCTGCGCGCGACGACGCAGTGGTTCGTCGCGCTGGACGACCCGCCCGGCTTCGCCGGTGTGCGGCCCACCGAGGCGTTGCGCGTGACCGCGCTGCGCGGCATCGAAGCCACCGAGTTCTTTCCCGCCTGGGGCAAGGCCCGTCTGCACGCGATGATCGCCAATCGGCCCGACTGGACGCTGTCGCGCCAGCGCCAGTGGGGCACACCGATGCCGTTCTTCGTGCACCGCGAGACCGGCGCGCTGCATCCGCGCACGCTCGAACTCGTCGAACAGGTCGCGCGCGCGGTCGCGCAGGGCGGCATCGAGGCCTGGCAGCGGCTCGACCCGGCCGCACTGATCGGCGCCGACGTCGCGTACTACGAAAAGATCAAGGACACGCTCGATGTCTGGTTCGATTCCGGGACCACGCACCAGACGGTCATCGGCGGTCCGCACACGCGTTCCAGTGCGCAGGGCCGTGCACCGGTCGGCTCGCATGAAGCCGACACGTCGTTTCCCGCCGATCTGTATCTCGAAGG
>JACMMK010000322.1 GCA_014379045.1 Burkholderiales bacterium | reverse complement strand
CGGCGCCGAGCGCGGCCGCCCGCGCCGGCAGTTCGACGACCGCCAACGCGATCAGGGTGCCGACGACGAGTCCGGTCACCGCGCCCGGCGTGACCCAGTTGAACGCGCTGGACGACGTCCAGAACAGGCCGAAACCCATCGTGCGCACCACGAGCGAGGCGACGATGGCGAGCAGAAGGCAGCCCCGCAACGACCAGCGGCCGCCGGCGAAGATCAGCCGTAGCAACAGCGCGAACGCCACCAGACTCGCGCTGCTGACCACGGCTTCGACGGTGAAGAACAGCTGTGCCGAAGGTCCCGGCTGCGCCGGTACGCCGAACAACAAGCGGGCATCGCCGTTGCCGAACAACAGCGTGCGCGGCGCGAGCAGAGCGACCGCCCAGAACCCGATCAGCGCCAACCCCAGATCGCCGCGCCAGCCCGCGACGATGTGGCGTTGGCGCACTCCGACGAGTCCCCCGCGCGAGAGCAGCCACGGCAGGAGTCCGACCGCGGCGCAGGCACCGATCACCGAGCCTGCGGCATTGGTCACGACATCGGTGAGGCTCGACGTGCGCATCGGCAGCATCGTCTGCAGCACTTCCATGCCAATGCTGTAAACCATGCATCCAGCGATGCCGAGTACCCACGCCGTCCAGCGCGACCGCTGCGGCGACGCAAGAGCCAGTACCGCGAGGAAACCGAACGGGATATACCCGAGCACGTTGAGGATCGTGTCCCAGCCGCCGTAGTAGAGCGGCTGCTCGAGCAACGCGAGCCAACCGTTCGGCGGCGCACGCCAGCCCCTGAGCGGACGCAGGCTCGCGTAGGTGAACAGACCGGCGAGCAGCAGCAGCAGGTATCGGGCCGCCGGCAACGAGGCGGCGCTGCCCCCCACCGGGGTGGAACCGCTGCGGCGAACCACGTCCCCGCCGCTTAGGCGGCTGCCTTGCGCGCGCGGGTGCCTGCCGCCTTGGCGGGCGGGCGGAGTGCACCGATGTCCGCGGGCGGTTTGCCGGCACTCTTGGCAGCCGCCTTTGCGACGAGCTTCGCGGCCGTCTTGGGCACCCGCGGTTCGAACTCGAAACTTACCTTGCCATCGCCCCCGCGCACCAGATAGGCCGAGAACGGACGGCCTTTCTTGGAAATGAACTTGTGCAGCAGATCGGTCTTGCCGGTCGTCAGCAGCTTGACCATCTGCTCGGATTCGATCTCGCGTTGCAGGATGATCTTGCCGGAGCGGAAGTCGCACTGGCGATCGGGTCCGACCGAGCGCTCGCACTGATACGCAAGGCCGGTGTCGTACACCTTGTGGGCGCACTTCGGGCACTCGCCGAGCGGTGTCTTGTCGGAAAAATCGACCGGTTCGCCGCCCCCGTCGGCCGAGGACTGGCCGAAATCGAATTCAGTCGCGAACTCTTCGTTGAGTTTGATCATCGCCGAGAACGGCCGTCCGAGTCGGCTGCGGAACCCCTGCAGTGGCCCGATCTTGCCGGCGACGACGAGTTGCTCGATCTCGATCGGCTCGAACTGCCGCGCTGAAAGAATGCGCCAGACCGAAAAATCGCACTTCTGGCACTGGAACTTCTTGTAGTTCTCCTTGATCACCCCGCCGCATTTCGGGCACGGCGCATCGAGGGTGACGTAATCCCCAGGGACCGTATCGTTGTCGTGGCTCTTCGCACGCTCGACGAGATGACGGGTCATCGCCGCGATCTCTTCCATGAACGCCGGACGCGCGAGTCGGCCGTGCTCCATCTCGGAGAGCTTGAATTCCCACTCGCCGGTCAATTCGGGCGAACACAGCTCCGCGATATCGAGCCCTTTCAACAGGGTCATCAGCGAGAACGCCTTCGGCGTCGGCCGCAGATCGCGTCCCTCGCGCACCACGTACTCTTCGTAGATCAGTTTCTCGATGATGCCGGCGCGGGTCGCAGGCGTGCCCAAGCCGCGCTCCTTCATCGCCTCGCGCAGTTCCTCGTCATCGATCAGCTTGCCCGCACCCTCCATCGCCGAGAGCAGTGTCGCTTCGTTGAAGCGCGGCGGCGGACGTGTCTGTTCGGCCTTGGTGTCGACCGACAGCGTTTCGACACGCTCGGCGGCGGAGACGGCAGCAAGCGTGGGCGACTCTTCGTCGGCCGCTTCCTTGCCGTAGACCGAGAGCCACCCAGGATTGACCAGGACCTTGCCTTCCGTCTTGAAAGGCTCATCCTGGACGCGGGTGATGCGCGTAGTGAGCAGATACTCCGCAGGCGGGAAAAATACCGCCATGAAGCGTTTGGACACCAGGTCGTAAATCTTTTCCTCGGCCTCTGACAGCGTCTTCGGTGTCATCGGTGTGGGGATGATCGCGAAGTGGTCGCTCACCTTCGCATTGTTGAAAATGCGTTTGTTGGGCTTCAACCAACCGGAGGCGAGGATCTGCGCAGCCGGTTTCCGATACTTACTGTCGGCCATTGCCTCAAGCGTCGCCTGGACGGTCTCGAGATAATCCTCGGGCAGAGCGCGCGAATCGGTCCGCGGGTAGGTCAAAGCCTTGTGCTTCTCGTACAGCGCCTGCGCGATCGACAGCGTGGTCTTGGCCGAGAAACCGAAGCGTCCGTTGGCCTCGCGCTGCAGGCTGGTCAAGTCATAGAGCAGCGGCGAGAGCTGGGTAGACGGCTTCGTCTCTTCGGTGACGATGCCGGGGTGACCTCGGCACTTGTCGGCGATAGCGTGCGCGCGGGCACCGTCCCACAGGCGTTCGGCCTTGAACTCCGGATCGCCGTCCTTCACCCGCGCGAATCGTTCGTCGAACCACCGGCCCGGATAGGTGCCGGCCGCGGCATCGAACGCCGCGTGGATCTCGAAATACTGGCGCGTCACGAAGCGTTTGATCTTCTCTTCGCGGTCGACGAGGATCGCCAGCGTCGGCGACTGCACCCGGCCGACCGTCGTCTTGTGAAAGCCGCCGGTCTTCGAGTTGAACGCAGTCATCGCGCGCGTGCCGTTGATGCCGACGAGCCAGTCCGCTTCCGAGCGGCACACCGCAGCATCGGCGAGCGGCAACAGATCGCGGTCGTCGCGCAGGTGCGCGAACCCTTCCCTGATCGCCGCGGGTGTCATCGACTGCAGCCACAGACGACGTATCGGCTTCGCGACATTCGCGTGTTGCACGATGTAGCGGAAGATCAACTCACCCTCGCGCCCGGCGTCGCACGCGTTGACTAGGTCGGTGACATCCCTGCGCTTGAGCAGTCGCACCAGCAGCTTCAACCGGTCTTCGTTTTTCTCGATCGGTTTCAAGCCGAAATGCGGCGGAATCACCGGAAGTTGCGCAAACGACCACTTGCCCCGTTTCACTTCGAATTCTTCGGGCACTATGAGTTCGAGCAGATGTCCAACTGCCGACGAGAGCACGTAACGCTCGCTCTCGAAGTATTCGGCATGCTTCTCGAACCCGCCCAGGACCCGGGCGATATCGTTCGCGACCGACGGCTTCTCGGCGATGATCAGCGTCTTGCCCGAACTGCCTGAAGGCACCGCCGCCGCACTGGCCGCGCCCTTGGCCCGGGGGGACCGGGACGCAGCCGGGGTGGCGGAGGTCGATTCGGTACGCGGTTTTCGGGTCGTAGTAGCCAAGGGATGTCCCAGCGAAGAATCGAGCGATCAGCCGATAACGGCAGGCGAATCGCGAAAAAAAGAGCGGCCGATCATAAGGGCATTCGCATGACGGCGGGAATCGCGCACCTGCTTGACCGTCCCCGGAGGGTGCGCCGTTCGCCACGCGCTGGCTGGCAAAACGACGCCGACCACACTGTTCATCGCGCCGCTACGTCGCCGGCGCCCGGCAGTCGCTGATAGGTTCCGTGCCCGACCCGGGCGACGCGCCCGACCAGTTCTAGCTCGAGCAGGCCGCTCGCGACCCGCTGGGCGGGCCACCGCAGCAGTGCGACGAGCGTGTCGACAGAGATGGGATCGAAACTCAGCGCCGCAAGAAGCTGTGGAGTTTCCCCCACGAGCGCCTCCGGCGCGCAAGCCGACGCATCGTCCGGACCTGCAGTCGGTTCGGTTGCCGGTGCACGTCCGACCCAACGCAGTTCCTCCAGCACGTCGGCGGCGCTTTCGGTGAGCTTGGCGCCCTGCTTGATCAACGCATGGCAGCCCTTGGCAAGCGGTGAATGAATCGAACCCGGGATCGCGAACACCTCGCGCCCCTGCTCGGCGGCCAGTCGCGCCGTGATCAGCGACCCGCTGCGCAGGTTGGCTTCGACCACGACACAGCCCAGCGAGAGTCCGCTGAGAATGCGATTTCGGCGCGGAAAATGGTCCGGGCATGGCGGTGTGCCGAGCGGAAACTCGGACAGCAGCGCCCCGCACGCGGCGATCTGCTGGGCGAGCGGACCGTTCCTGACCGGATAAACGATGTCCAATCCTGTACCGACGACGGCAATCGTCGACGCAGGCGCGGTGAGCGCCCCCCGATGCGCGGCCGCGTCGATGCCGAGCGCGAGGCCACTGACGATGGTCAGGCCGGCCTGCGCGAGCGACCGGGCGAACGCCTCGGCGGTCTGGACACCCGGCGCCGAAGGATTGCGACTACCGACCACTGCGAGCATCGGACACCCGAGAAGGTCGCGCCTGCCCCTCAAGTATAGCGCAAGCGGGGGGTCGGCGATCTCGCGCAACAGACGCGGGTAGTCGACGTCATCGACGGTCACGAGATGATGATCATCGGCCGCGAGCCAGTTCAAGGTCAGCGCAACGCGTGGGTCTGCGGCCCCGCGCGCGAGTGCCCCACCCACCTCCGACGCGCTCGAACTCCCGGCAGCGTAGCGAGCGCGCGTGTTCCAGTCGGCGCCGGGGCCGGCCTGGTCGATCAACGTCCACCGTTGCCGAGCGCTCAACGCGGGCGCGAACAACGCGGCAAGCCAGGGGTGCGCGGTAGTGCCTACGGGCATCGTTGGACGATCGGTGTTCGAGCCGCGCCCGGTATGCCGGCAACCTTGGCGCAGGCGCCGGGCGCGCGCGCTTTCGTTACCGGCACGGACGCGCACGGAGCAGCCAGTACCACGGGAGAGCGCGATCGAGGCTGCGCTCCGGACCGGCCTGCCGCCGTTCCGGCGCCGGGGTGTCAGGGGTTTCGCACCACGTCGTTGACGTTGACCGGGCGCGAAGTGTCCATGATGATCGCGTAGCTCACCCGATCGAAGATCCGAAATACCATCAAAACGCCGTAACGTTCCTCGGGCAGACCGGTACCACTGGTTTCGGCGACGCTCGGTTTCGACGGCATCTGCGATCCGTAGGGCACGTCCCTGCCCGCGGGTCCGACGCGTCCCCACAGCACGCTGCTGCGCGGATCGGAGAGGTTGAATTCTTCGCGCGGGCGCAACTGATTCTGCCAGGGCTCGTCGCTCCCGGTTGGGCCGACGCGACCCCACAACGTCGTCGGCCGATTCGAGATACGTTCCGCCAGCGGGTTGCGGAACATCGCGAGGACATGGCCCACCTCGAGCCCGTCCTTGGCGCCACGGTTCAGTGTCACGACATCGTACTGCGCGACTTCCACCACGTTTGCCCGGCCGTAGACGCCGATGATGCGCCCCGCTACCGGCCGCTCCGGTGGCCGCGGGATGTACTCGGGGAATCCGGACGGTGGCACGGGCAACAGCCGGTCACCGAGCACGATCTCCTGCGTCGAGCGCACGATCTCCACCGTCGATACCTCGCCGAAGCGAACGACCCGCGCCTCGCCGAGATAGAACGCCTCGCGCCCCAGCGGTTGCTTGGTGTCGGGGTCGACCAGAATGGCGCCCGGGCGAAACACCTGATAATCGCGTCCGCTTTTTTCATCGACGCCTCTGACGTAGGCGATGTTGCCGGCGCCGATGACGACGCGGTTCTCCTGGGTCTCGACGATCGTCGCGGCGGCTGCGATCTGCTCGTCCTCGACGATGAACGGGCGCACGAGAAACGGCTCGATCCGCTGTGGCGGAATCGCCGGAATGGCTTTGGGCCCGAGCGCCTCGATGCGGATGTTGGGGGACAACCGAACCGTCTGTTCCGCCTGGATCAACTGCGCCATCGGTTGTCCGGGGGCGGCGCGCCGATTGATCACGACCACGTCGCCGGGGAAGATCCGGTGCGGATTGCGAATCTGGTCCCGATTCATGTTCCACAGCTCGCCCCAGCGCCACGGGTCCTTCAGGAACCGCCCTGAGATCGCCCACAGGGTGTCGCCGGAAACCACTACATACCGATCCGGGGCGTCATCGCGAAGCACGGGGACGTCGCGGTCCGGCGCGCGGATCCCGTCGGTCTGGCCGAACCCGGGTGCCGCCGGTTGCGCCGAAGCGAGCGATACCCCTTCCGTACCGGCGAGGACCAGCGCGAGCGATATAATGACGGTTCGAGCCAGACGCGCTGGAACATGCAGCACGGCGCCCGGCGCAACGGGGCGGGCAGTCATCGAGGGGGTTGTCCTACCGGGCAGATCAGGCAGTGCGTGCGTCATGGCAGTCGGCTCCTCCATCGCGCGGCGATGGCGTATGGACTCTGACCTTCGGAGATTCGCGGCCGTCACGACCGACGTGTTCGAGCTGCCGGCGGTCCTGCTTCCGACACCCTCGGAGTCGCAATGGACGCCGCTCACGACATGCCTATCGGCGCGGGCCCGAAGTTGAAACGTTGCATGAGATTCTGCGCGTAATGCATTAGATTGGCAAGCAATTATGGCTCTCCTACAAATCATCAACTATCCCGATCCACGGCTGCATCGGATCGCCGAACCCATCGCGCGGGTCGACGACGAGGTTCGTCGGCTCGCCGCCGACATGGCCGAGACGATGTACGCGGCCGCCGGAATCGGCCTTGCCGCGACCCAGGTCGATAGCCATCGGCAGTTGCTCGTTGTAGACGTGTCGGAGACACGCGACGCGCTGTTGACGCTGATCAACCCCCGCCTCGTCGAGGCGTCTTCCGAACTTGCCGGGTACGAGGAGGGATGCCTCTCGGTACCCGGCGTGTTCGATGAAGTCGAACGACCGGCGCGGGTAACCGTCGAAGCACTCGACCTGCAGGGCGAGCAGTTCCAGTTGCGTGCCGAGGGCCTGCTGTCCGTTTGCGTGCAGCATGAAATGGATCATCTGAAGGGAATCGTGTTTGTCGAACATCTGTCCCGGTTGAAGCGCAACCGGATCGTGAGCAAGCTGCGCAAGCAGCAGAAGGTTCTCTAGTCCAGGACCAGTAGCGGCGCATTTCGCCCCGCGCTTGAGTGCGGCGACGGAAGCGCAGCCCGGCCTCGACTGTCTTCGATGCGCCTCGTATTCGCCGGGACCCCGTCATTCGCCGCCGCCGCGCTCGCCGCGCTTGCCGCAGCCGGCCATCACATCGTCGGCGTACTGACCCAACCCGATCGTCCGGCGGGGCGGGGGCTGCACCTGACGCCGAGCGCGGTGAAGCAGCGGGCGCTCGCGCTGGGGCTACCCGTCGCGCAGCCGCGGAGTTTGCG
>JACMMK010000321.1 GCA_014379045.1 Burkholderiales bacterium | reverse complement strand
GGGTCGAGGCGCTCACAGTAGGCATCGATCGATCGGGTCCAGTCCATCGGCGTCAAGAGTAACCACAACCGATGCGGCCGACCAAGCGGTATTGGCGGTCGTTATCCAGTCGCAGTCGCCTGTCTGAAGTTCTGCGGCCTGCGCTCTGCGCGCCAGCGCCGCCAGAGGCTGTCGATCGCCATGATGTGAATGGCTCCGGTGAGCGGTACGCCGATCATCGGAATGAGCACGATTGGATACTCTCCGATCGTGTTCATCTGCGGGACCTGGATACCGTGAGCGACTCTTCACCAAGACCGTCCAGGGTGCGGCGGAGTTTCTCGCCAGGAAGGATCAGGTGCGAGACGCAGCCGCGTTTCGTCCTGCGCCGCGCTCCAGAGTGGAATTGCCTCTTCGATCAAGGCGCGGCCCGCAGGGGTCAAAGTGATCGCGTGCACGTGCCGATCGAAACGCCGATGCCGTGGTTGGTCGAGTTCTGCGCGATTCCGGGCATTCGCCTGCTGGGAACGGGAGCGAGAAATACCTGATCGACGAGTAGTGCTTCGCGACGAGCCGCGGGTCGCTCGCGACCGCGGTTAGTCCGAAAGGACTAGCAGCGAATGGCAATGCCGGCGTATGCTATCTGCTCGCTAGGCGAAGGCAAGTCAGTGTGCGCGTCTGCCGCAACTAGCCGGTGCGACCTGACGGTGATCACGGAGCATGTGAGGCCATGACAACAAGGTACGCCGATTGTGTCTACAGCACATTCATCAGTTACGCGCATGCCGACGATCCCGCGAACTTCAGCTGGGTCACCTACTTCAGGAACGAGCTCCAGAAGAAGCTGCAAGGTGACCTCGCGCGGGCGCCGGGTGGTGGCAAGCCATCGCACCTGAGTCAGGAGAACGGTCCGATCAGGGGCGGACTGAGCAGCGAGCTTCGCAACCGGATCCAGCAGTCGTTCGCGCTGATCGTCGTAGCGGGCGACAACTATCTCGGCTCCGAGTGGTGCGTGGAAGAGCTCGAGTTTTTCAAGAGCCATTTCGGCGCCGATGGCATGCAGCGCCGCCTGTACATACTCGCGCTGCGAAACGACGTCGGTGCCAGAGTCCAGTTGAACCCCGCATGGCAGCGCCTGGCGCTGCCGGATCAGGTCTGGGTGCCGTGTTACAACGAGCAGAACAAGGCGATACGTCCGTACATCGACACGGGGGCGCTCACGGCCAGGTTCCAGGACCTCGTGGGGACCCTCGCCGACGACCTCGTGCGCAGTATTCGAGAGAGCCTCGATGCGAAGATGCCGCCGGCAGTCAAGGGGACGGAACTCCTGTGCGACAACGCCAATGTCGCCAGAAACGCGCCGATCGTTAGAGAGCAGCCGGTCGATGCGGCAGCTGCGCCCGTTGCCGACCGGGCGCCCGAACCGTCGAGTCCGGTGCAGATCTACATCGAAAGCAATCCGCTCGAGCTCGACGAATGGAAGCCTCTCGGCCGACGCATCGCGCAGCTCTGGAAGGATGTGAATACCGAAGCGCAGAACGATCACCCGCTGCGAATGCGTGTGCGCGGTCTGCCGGTCGACGAAATCGATCCGCGCCACAACCAGCTGAGTGACGCCGACGGGGTCGTTCTGCTCTGGGGCCAGAAAGACTCGCACGCGTTGCGAAAAAACATCGACAAGATCGAAGAGCTGCTGCCGCCCACCGACGTGATCGCCCCGGGACTCGTCGCCTGTCTGCGCCCCCCTCAGAAGCCGGGCAAGCCCGCTGAGGCGCTGGGATGGAGCGTCGTCGGATTCGACAATTGCGAGCCGGTGATGCAGGAAGACCCGAGCGAGACCAGGAAGCTCAGGAGCTTCCTGAAAGACATCCTGGAGAAACGCACCGCTGCCTGACCTGCGGGCCCTGCGGCTGAGAGAGCGCGCCATGGCTGAATCCGGCACTCTGGAATTTCGTTCGCCCTACCCGGGACTGCGCCCGTTCCAGGATAGGGAATCCTCGATCTTCTTCGGGCGCAGTTCGCAGGTCGAGGAAGTCATCCTTCGGCTTTGCGCGACGCGCTTCGTGGCGCTGCTCGGAGGTTCCGGCTCCGGAAAGTCGTCGCTCGTGCGCGCCGGCGTCATCCCCGAATTGCGCGGCTATCGTATCGCCGAAGCCGGCGATTTCTGGGTGCCGATCCTGGCCACGCCCGGCACCAATATGGCTAAGCGTGACGCGCCTGTCGGGACAGGTGAAACGCCGATCGACCGGCTGGCGCGCAAGTTCGTCCGCCTTCTGCGCGTGAGCTCGGACGAGGAACGCACTCGCTATCAGGCGGAGGCGGTGGCGGCGCTCAACAAGTCCGGCGGATTCGGCACGCTGATCAACACGTTTGCCGACCGGCTCGATCTGCCGGCTGGACCGAGTGCGGAACGTGCGAACTTCATGCTCGTGATCGACCAGTTCGAGGAACTGTTCCACTGGAGCAACAAGGATGTTCCTGAGTGCACCACGTTGGTCGAGCGGGTGCTGGACCACTACTATTCACCGCACCCGCGCATCTATCTCGTGATCACGATGCGCAGCGAGCATCTGAACGACTGCGCGGCGTTCCTTCGGCTACCCGACGCGATAAACAAGGCCTCGTACCTCGTGCGGCGGCTCGACCCGTCGGAAATCGACGAAACGATCGAGAAGCCGCCGCGTCGATATCTGCGGATGCTTGCCCGGGCAGGCGCCGGCCAGCGAAAAGTCCCCGCCAACTTCGGCTTCGACGAAGCGGTGTTGGCGCGGGTACAGCACGACGTCGAGCAGATCCATTCCGACCCTGACCATCTGGCGTTGCTGCAGCACCTCCTCGCGCGGCTGTGGGAAGCCGCTTGCGCGCGCGGGAGGTCGGAGGGGCTGGACGTTCCCGACCGTGCCACGATGGCCGACCTCGAGCGCGCGGTGAGCGCCACATCGGAAGCAACAGCGCCCCCGCTGCCGCCGCAGGGAAACGTGCTGCGTTTGTGCCTCGAAAACTGGGCGCAAGCGATATTCGACCGGTTCGACGGCGAAAAGAAGAAATGCTTCAACTCGCTGTTGCGGCGGCTCGCGTTCAAAGACCCGAACACCGGCATGTATACGCAGCAGCGGCTCAGACGCGAGGAGGCTGCGGCCCTGCTCGGCGGAGCCGATCCCAGGCCGCTCGTGGCCGGATTCCTGCCTC
This sequence comes from Burkholderiales bacterium, assembly GCA_014379045.1. Classification (GTDB taxonomy): domain Bacteria; phylum Pseudomonadota; class Gammaproteobacteria; order Burkholderiales; family CAIKXV01; genus CAIKXV01. Next base: position 38,944 of record JACMMK010000321.1, on the reverse strand, counting down.
CGTGCGACTACATCCTCTGGGACGACGAGAACCCGGAGCAGGTCACCATCAAGGTATTCCATGAAGCCTTCATCCGCGGCTGGAGACATTTCCAGGAACTGATCGACCGCGAAGCGGAACTCTTCGAAGAGTTCGTGACGCTTCTCAAGGGCACGCAGAGCTGGCTGCAGAGCGATCGTTCCGAGCGCCGACTCGTACAAGGCGAGCCGCTCGCACGTATGCGCGAGTCGGCGCTGAACGAAGCGTTGCGCGATCGCGCGAGCTGCGAGCGGCTCTTTCAGCTGCTTCAGTTGAAGCACGACAGCGAGCGCTACCGCGTCGCGCCTGCCGAACTGATGAGCTTTATGGAAGCCTCGATCGCCGCTGAGGACGCGCGAGTGCAGCGGGCGCAGGCGGAGGAGCTTCGTACGAAAGAGCTCGAACGCCGCCAGCTCGAGGCCGAGGCGGAAACTGCAAAAATTCGCGCGGCCACGCTCGAGAGCAATGCCAGGCGTAGTCGCATGGTGACGATCTTCGCCGTCGGGGTGGGCCTGGCCGCGACGGTCGCCTCGGTGTCCATGTTCAACCTAAAGCAGACCGCCGACCGTATGCAGGTGCAGGCAAGCCAGAGTGCGACTCTGGCGGAGGAAAAGGCCGAAGAGGCGAGGAAAAACGCCGAGAAGGCGATGCAGAACGAGGTCACCGCGCAAGCCCATGCAGTCAGGGCCGACTATCTCGCGGCTACGGCAAACGCAAACGCGAATGCGGCAAACGATGCCAGGGAAAAGGAAAAGAAAACAAACCTACGACTTGAAGGCGCCCTGAGAAACGCGCGTGACGCTGCGACAGCGGCCGTCGAGGCACGCAACCAGACCTCATCCTTCAAGCTGACCTACGCGGGCGAGAAGGTGGGGCAGGACAATCTTGACCTGACATTGCTGCTTGCCTTGGAAGCGCTCTCGTTATCCAAGACACCGGAAGCGATGACACTCCTCGGCGAAGCGGTGCAATCCACCCGCGTGCAGCTCACGCCGAGCACTGGCGCGGGGCACACAGGCAGCGTCTTCGGTGTTGCCCTCGATTCCGCGAGGCACCGACTCGCGACCGCAGGCGAAGACAACACCGTGAAGGTCTGGGATACCTCGACCGGGAAAGAAGTGGCTACTCTGCGCGGCCATGGCGCCCGCGTTCTGGGGGTCGCCTTCAGTGAAGATGGGCGGTATATCGCGAGCGGTAGCTACGACGACACCGCAAGATTGTGGGACGCGACGACCGGTACCGAGGTGCGCAAGTTTGCCGGTCATCGGGACACCATCAATAGCGTCGCCTTCACGCAAGATGGAACGCGGCTGGCGACGGCCAGTGACGACCGGACTGCAAAACTTTGGGAAGTCGGCACCGGCAAGGAGATCCAAACCTTCCGCGGTCACAACGGCCGGGTCCGCGCGGTCGCGCTCAGCCGGGAAAGCGGCCGCCTCGCCACTGCGAGCGACGATGGCACTGCCAAGCTGTGGGATCTCGACAGCGGCAAAGAGCTGATAACCCTGAGCGGCCACAGCGGCGTCGTCACCGCAGTCGCTTTCAACCCTAACGGTACGAAGCTCGCCACGGCAGGCGAAGACCGCATGGTAAGGATCTGGGATACGAAAACGGGCAAGGAAGCGATCTGGGACAGGAAGCCGGGGACGGAGGCGATGCGCGATCCGGGCGCGAGCAAGGAAGCGTCGACTCTCAAGGACGCGGCCATTCTTCGTGGGCATACGAATGCGGTACGCACGGTTGCATTCGACGCATCCGGTACTCGCATCGCCTCAGGAAGCGTCGATAACACGGCACGGGTATGGGATGCGGACACCGGCAAGGAATTGAACACGTTCACGGCCCATCAAGGCCCCATCAACGGCGTCGCTTTCAGCGGTGACGGCAGGCATCTGGTCACCGGCAGTGCGGATCGCACCGCGAAATTGTGGGCGATCGGCGGCAAAGCGCCAATGGCGAACTTCGGAAGCGCCGCCATCGCCACGGTGACCGCGGCCAAGTTCAGCCCGGACGTTTCACGCGTCGCGACAGCGAGCGGTGAGTGGGCCGTGATCTGGGACGCGTTCAAGGGCGTCGAGTTGAGAAGGTTTGCGCACCCGCAAGTGGCAACAGTTGCCTTCAGTGCAGACGGGAAGGTTCTCGCCAGTGCGGGTGGCAATACCGTCAAGGTCTGGAGCGTAGACGACGCCGTAAAGCCCAGACGCGAACTTCCTCCTCACATCAGCAAGATCAACGCGATCGCGTTCAGTCGTGACGGAAAACGAGTCGCCGTAGCCATGGACAACCACACGGTGCAGATTTCGGATGTGGACGGGGGCAGGGAGCCGCTGTTGCTGGTTGGCCATGAGGGGGCTGTGCTGAGCGTCGAATTCAGCGCCGACGGCAGGTTCGTGGCAACGGGCAGTTGGGATGACACGGCGAGATTGTGGGACGCGGCCGATGGCAGGCAGATGCGTTTGCTCGTCGGGCACAGGGATTCAGTCACCGCCGTGGCCTTCAGTGCCGACGGTGCACGTCTGGCGACCGGCAGTGACGACCGGACCGCCAGGATCTGGGACGTGCAAAGTGGTAAGGACTTGGTCGGGATGGTCGGTCACAGCGCATCGGTCAGAGGTGTTGCGTTCGTCACGATCGGCAAGAACAGCTATCTGTCCACTCATAGCGACGATCGAACGGCGCGTCTCTGGGACCTCAAGAGTGGCAAGGAGGAACGGGCACTGAAGGGCCATAACGGTAACGTGCAGGATGTAGCAGTCCATCCCACGCAGAAAGTGGTTCTTACCGCGGGCGCAGACAGGACCGTGCGAGCTCATCCGCAGACCGATGCCGATCTTGTGAACATCGCGCGGGCGCGCGTGACCCGCGCATTCAGCACCGAGGAATGCCTGCGATTTCAGATCAGCGGCGGCGAATGCAGAGGGGCGCTGGAAGCGGCGGAAGCAAGGAAGTACTTCGATGAGCGCAAGTACGGGGAAGCCATCGAGCTGTACAACAAGGTCTTCACGATCAATCCCAAACGGGTCGACGCCGACACGTGGAACGACCTTTGCTGGTTCAGCAGTCGCTTCGGCTATGCCGCTGCGGTCGTCGACGGCGCGTGCGAACGCGCAGTCAAGCTTTCGGACGGCCGTGCGATGTATGTCGACAGTCGTGGCCTGGCACGCGCATTGACCGGACGACGGGCCGATGCGATCCGGGACTTCGAAGCTTTCATGAACGATCCAGGTTCAAGGTTCGAACGCGAAAAAGCTCAGCGTAAAGAGTGGATAGCCGATCTCAAGGCGGGTCGTAATCCATTCACGCCTGAGGTGTTGAAAGGGCTGTAATTCCGCGTGAGGAGTCTGTGCGACCTCGCTCGGGCAGCGCGATGACGGCGGTTCGGGCTCATCTGCAACGGGCCTGATGGTGGGCGCGCTGCGTGCACCGCGGTCTGTTGCTTGAAACGCGTCGTTCGCGAAGATCGGCGCGCAAGCTAACCATTGACTGCCGCCACCATGCCTATGCACATCAGCGATGCGGGAACCGACCAGCGCCCGATCGACCTGATCGTCCCGTTCCCCCCCGACGGCGTGACCGACCTCACCGCGCGCGTACTCGCCGACCATCTGCAGCACGCGTGGCACCGCCCGGTCGCGGTACGCAACGTCGCCGGTGCCGGCGGCACGACCGGCACGCTCGAGATATTGGGGGCGGCGCCCGACGGCAACACGATGATGGTGAGCGCGACCGGGCAGGCGACCCAGAATCCGGCCATCGACAGTGCATTGCCGTATCGATGGGACGCGCCGACGTTCGTCGCCCGGGTCAGCGCAAGCGCGCTTGCCTTCGTCGTGCGCGGCGAAGCCGAGTGGCATTCGCTCGGCGCATTGTTCGAACAGGTGCGCAGCGCGCCCGAAAGTTACCGCATCGGCACCTCCGGCACCGGGGGTGCGTCGATCCTCGCGCTCGCACGACTGCTCGATTCCGCCGGCATCGACCTCGCGCGATTGCAACGGCTGACCTTCCACGGCGGTGCTGCAATACTCGATGCAGTGATCGACGGGCGTACCGACTTTGCCGGCCAGTATCTGGCCGAGATGCGGGCGTTACTTGCGGACGGGCGCCTGCGCGCGCTCGCACTCAGCGGCACGGTGCGTGTGAATGCGTGGCCGCAGATCCCAACCGCGGCCGAGGCGGGTTTCCCGAGTTTCGATCTTCTGGGTTGGACGGGTATCGTCGGTCCCCCCGGCTTGCCTGCGGCGATCGTCGACACCTGGGATTCTGCAGTTCGCGCCGCGACCACCGACCCTGCGTTAGTCTCGCGCATCGAAGCCATGGGTGCTGCCACGGCCTACCTGGGTCCGCACGCGTTCCATCAGGCGCTCGCCGCAGAGTTCGAGATCGCATTGTCGACCGCGACTGGACTCGGCCTGCGCAAATAAACCCGTTTTACAGGTGCCCGATGACTTGGAACGACTCGACGAGCAGGTGTCTGCAGATCCTGGCTGGGATCGTGAGTGCGGCGCTGCCCTGGATGCTCAACGGCATCACCTACGCCCAAGGCTACCCGGCGAAGCCGGTGCGCGTCGTGATCCCCTGGCCGCCCGGGGGTGCCAACGACATCGCCGGACGCACCGTGATGCAGAAGGTCGGTGAAGCGACGGGGCAGACCTTCATCATCGACAATCGCGGCGGTGCCGGCGGCACCATCGGTACCGACTACGTCGCCAAGTCGTTGCCCGACGGTTACACGCTGCTGGTGCAGTCGGTCACGCACGTCGCGAACGCGCACCTGTACCGCAGTCTGCCGTACGAGACGCTGCGCGATTTCGCACCGGTCGCGCTGTTGACGGCGCAGACCGCGGTACTGGTCGTGCATCCCTCGCTGCCGGTAAAGAGCGTCAAGGAGTTCATCGCGCTGGTGCGCAGCCGCCCTGAACAGCTGATGTATTCGACCGCGGGCAACGGCAGCATTCCGCATCTGTCGATGGCGTTGCTCGCGTCGACCACCGGCACCCGGCTGGTGCACGTCCCGTACAAGGGCGGTGGGCCCCAGGTGGTGGGGTTGCTCGGGGGTGAAACGCAGGCCTCGCTCGCGACGATCGCCTCGGTGATCCCGCATATCAGGGCGGGGCGTCTGCGCGCGCTGGGCGTCGCGTCGGCGCGTCGTTCGCCGACGTTGCCGGAGGTGCCGACGATCGCCGAGGCGGGCGTGCCCGGCTACGAGCTCAGCCCGTGGATCGGCCTGCTCGCGCCCGCTGCGACGCCGCGTACCGTTGTCGACCGGCTCAACACCGAGGTCAACCGCGCGCTGAAGGTGCCCGACGTTGCGCTGACCCTGTCGGGGCAGGCGCTCGATCCGTGGGGCGGTACGCCGGAGGAGTTCGGTGCACGCCTCAAGGCCGATTTCGAGAAGTACGGGAAGCTGATTGCGCTGACCGGCGCCCGCGTCGACTAAGCGGCTAGCCCTCGAGTAGCGTTTTACCGGACACTCCAGCCCGGCATTGCACTTGCTTTGTGGTAAGTATCGGGGTTCTCCCTCAGCGCGCGACCTCGGTCGCGCCCGCCGCATGGCCGACCTGCTCGTCTGCATCACCTTCGACTTCGATGCGATGTCGGGGTTCATCTCGCGTGGGATGACCTCGCCGTCGCCGATCTCGCGCGGCGAGTTCGGCCCGGTGGCAGCACCGCGGATCCTCGAGTTGCTGCGTCGGCACGACGTGCGCAGTACCTGGTGCATACCTGGACACACGCTCGAGACGTATCCGGGGCAATGCGAAGCGGTGTTTGCTGCCGGGCACGAGATCGCGCATCACGGCTGGACGCATGTGCCGCCGGCGGCGCTGACGCGCGACCAGGAAGAAGCGGGGCTCGCGCGGGCGAACGAGGCGATCCGCCGGCTGACCGGGCACCCGGCACGCGGTTATCGTTCGCCGTCGTGGGATCTGTCGCCGCATTCGGTCGAGCTGCTGCTCGCGCACGGGTTTGAGTACGACAGTTCGATGATGGGCGACGACTACACGCCGTATCGGGTGCGCCAGGGCGACGTGATCGAACTCGAGCAACCTGCGGTGTTCGGCCCTGCCACGCGGCTGATCGAGCTGCCGATATCGTGGTCGCTCGACGACTATCCCGTATTCGAGTTCATCCGCACGCCGCAGACGCTGCTGCCGGGCAACTCGAACGCGAATCTGGTCGTCGACAACTGGATAGCCGACTTCACCTACATGCAGCGCGCGGTCGTCGACTGGGGCGTGCTGACCTACACCTTCCACCCGTTCGTGATCGGACGCGGGCACCGGATGCTCGTGCTCGAAAGACTGATTGCAGCGTTGACGGCCGGCGGAGCGCGCTTCGTGACGATGGCGCAGGCCGCGGACGAGTACGACGCGCGTGCACCCTTCAAGGCTGCGTGATGCGTTTCGCAGCGCAGGTTTTCATTGGGTTCATTCAGGAGTCATAGATGATCGATCATTGTTTTCTTCGCCGCTCCACGCTTCTCGGCGCGGTTGCGTTGCTGCTTGCCGCGGCAGTCTCGACCCCGGCGCTGGCGCAGTCTCAGAAGTACCCCGACCGTCCGCTGCGCCTGATCACGGGTTTTCTCCCGGGCGGCGTGTCCGACGTCATCGCACGAGTGCTCGGCGAGCGACTCGGTGAGCGCCTTAACGAGCGCGTAGTGATCGACGGACGCCCCGGCGCCGGCGGCATGGTCAGCATGGAGATCGCCGCGAAGGCGAATCCCGACGGGCATACGATCTATCTCGCTCAGCCGGTGGTGTCGATCGCCGGCGCCATCAACAAATACTCATGGGATGTGGTCAAGGCATTCGCACCGATCGGCCTGATCGGCGCTTCGATGACGCTGCTCGCGGCCAACCCGAGCTTTCCTGCGAGCACGCCGAAAGAGTTTCTCGCGCTTGCACGCGCGAAGCCGGGCACGATCGACTACGGGTCGTCGGGATACGGTGGGCCGAATCACCTCGCCGCTGAACTGTTCCAGGTGATGGCCAAGGTGAAGTTGAACCATGTCCCCTACAAGGGTGCGGGGGCGACGTTGCCGGCGTTGATCGGCGGCGAAGTGCCCGTGGCCGTGCTGCCGCTGCTGGCGGGGCTGCCGCAGCTGAAGGCGGGCAAGATCAAGGCGATCGGCGTCAGTGGCACCAAGCGCAGCGGTGCGGCGCCCGATATTCCTGCGCTCGGGGAGGTGGTACCGGGTTTCAACTACCAGTCGTGGTTCGGGTTCGTCGCGCCGGCAGGCACGCCGCGCCCGATCATCGTGCGCTTGAATGCCGAGCTCAACAAGATTCTCGATTCCCCGGAGATCAGGGAGAAGCTCTCGAGCCAGGGCGTCGATATTGAAACGAGCACCCCCGAGCAACTCGGCCAATTGATGGCCGAAGACGTCAAGCGTCTCGCCCGACTGATCAAGGAGACCGGGATCAAGCTCGAGTAGCGCGCGCGCCGCTCGGCACGAATGCCGGTGCGCGGGCAATATCGCGTTCTTCACGCGAGGTCGGCGCTTTTGGCGCTACCATTTCATCGCTCGCGCACGGTCTGCGTGCCCCATCGGAGGCTGTCATGAATGATCCGCATCTGAATCTCGAGCATTTCTGGATGCCGTTTACCGCCAATCGCCAATTCAAGGCGAAGCCGCGGATGCTGGTGTCGGCTAAGGACATGCACTACACGTCGGACGACGGACGCCAGGTGCTGGACGGCTGCGCCGGCCTTTGGTGCGTCAACGCGGGCCACAACCGCGCCGAGATCATCAGCGCGATCAAGCAGCAGCTCGACACGCTCGACTTCGCGCCGACGTTCCAGATGGGTCATCCGATGGCGTTTCGCGCGGCCGAGAAGGTGGCGAGTCTCGCGCCCGCGGGAATGAACCATGTGTTCTTCGCGAACTCCGGGTCCGAGTCGGTCGACAGTGCGTTGAAGATCGCCCTGGCCTATCACCGCGCGCGCGGTGACGGTACGCGCACGAAGTTCATCGGCCGCGAGCGCGGGTATCACGGCGTAGGCTTCGGCGGCACCTCGGTTGGCGGCATTCCGCTCAACCGCAAGATCTTCGGCGGGCAGATGCTGCCTGGGGTCGATCACCTGCCGCATACGCACAACATCCGCGAGGCGGCTTTCTCGCGGGGTCAGCCGAAATGGGGTTCGCACTTGGCCGAAGATCTGGAGCGCCTCGTTTCGCTGCACGACGCATCGAACATCGCGGCGGTCATCGTCGAGCCGGTCGCCGGCTCGACCGGGGTGTTGCCGCCGCCCGTCGGCTATCTCGAAACGCTGCGCGCGATCTGCGACAAGCACGGCATCCTGCTGATCTTCGACGAGGTGATCTCCGGGTTCGGGCGGATGGGCACGCCGTTCGCAGCGCAGTATTTCAACGTGTCGCCCGACCTGATCTGCTGTGCGAAAGGCATCACCAACGCGACCATTCCAATGGGTGCGGTGATCGTGAAAGATCACGTATTCGACGCGTTCATGCACGGTCCCGAGAACGTCATCGATCTGTTCCACGGCTACACCTATTCCGGACACCCGGTGGCGGCCGCGGCGGCGGTCGCGACACTCGATCTTTATCAGAGCACCGGCCTGTTCGAATCTTCGCGCGCGTTGCATGGCTATCTCGCCGATGCGGCGCACGGCATGCGCGAACTGCCCAACGTGATCGATATCCGCAACATCGGCATGATCGCGGCGGTGGAACTGAAGGCCCGCGACGGCAAACCGGGCGCGCGTGCCTACGAGGCGATGGTGAAGCTGTTCGAGCGCGGCGTCATGGTGCGCATCACCGGCGACACGATCGCGCTGTCGCCGCCGTTGATCGTCCAGAAGGCGCATATCGACGAGATGTTCGGCCACATCGGCGAGGTACTGCGTACGCTCGATTGACCGCGTCCGCGCGCCTGGCCGCAGTTCGAGCGGGCGCGCGCAGCGGCGTGCAGCGATAATGGGGGTTCTTTCCTGCCACCCCCCGGAGCCTCCGATGCCGCTCGCGCAACTCTACATGGCCCCTGGCCGCACCGATGAACAGAAGGCGAAGCTGATCGAACAGGTCACACGCGCGTTCACTGAAACGGTCGGCGTCCCTGCCGATTCGGTCTGGGTGACGATCCAGGAAGTGCCGCGCACGCAGTGGGGCGTGGCGGGCACGACCCTGGCCGCGAAGAAGTAGACGCGATGAGTGCGCGCACGAGCGAGTTCGCTGGCCCATTGGGGACCGCGCGATGAATCTGGACCGGGTCACCTCAGGCCGCGACCTGCCCGAAGAGTTCAACGTGATCATCGAGATTCCGATGAACGCCGACCCCGTCAAGTACGAGGTCGACAAGGACACCGGGGCGATGTTCGTCGACCGGTTCATGTCGACCTCGATGCGGTATCCGTGCAACTACGGCTATGTCCCGCATACGCTGTGCGGAGACGGCGACCCGGTGGACGTGCTGGTTCTGAGCCCGTATCCGCTGATCAGCGGGGTGGTCGTGCGCTGCCGCCCGGTCGGCATGTTGCGGATGACCGACGAAGCCGGCGAAGACACCAAACTGCTCGCGGTGCCGATCGACAAGGTGTGCAATCTCTACACGAGCGTGCATTCACCGGCCGACGTGATGCCGATGATCCTGGCGCAACTCGCGCACTTCTTCGAACACTACAAGGACCTCGAGCCGAACAAGTGGGTTCGGGTCGAGGGTTGGGAGGGTCCCGATGAGGCCCGCGCCGAAATTCTTTCGGGGGTCGCGCGCTACAACGCTGCAAAAAGCAAGCCCCTGTTTTAAGGCTGCTGCAGTGCATTAAACCGACGCCTCGACTTTTCCGCGCGGCAATTCGTAGCGCGGCGCGCAAGTTTTCGCGGGGCGCTGAGGGAAAACGTCCGGTCTATTAGACTTCGTATGGAAACAGATTGTTTTCGTCCAGGCGCGCGTGTACGATTCGCTCCGCTTCGCAATTCTGCGGTGTTGCGAAAACGCGCAGCGCTGAACAGTCGAAGCACTGATTAGCAGGAGGAGGTTGTTGGAGGAAAAAGACGCACGCCAGTTGCGTCGAAACAAGTGATACGCAGCGCGCCCAGTGCTCCAGTCCGGTAACAAAAAGAATCCGGGACACGAGCGTCGCCAAGCGAGTGAAACGGTATCCGGGGGGGTCGAGAGGCCCCCCCGAGTTGTTTGTGGCGGCCGCCGCCTGCCGCAGTCGTGCTGACCCCGCGCACGACGACCCCGGCTCCACGAGTCGGCGATGCGTGGCCGGTTCCGCCGTCGTGTGATCGACTAAACTAGGCGCCTCTTACACGATCTAAGGGGGAGTAGTTCGAATGGCGATCAGCGGCAATCTCGGAGGGGGCACCTCGCCCAGCAAGGAACTCGCGTTCAACATGAAGTTGTTGGGCCATCACGAGTTGAACGGCAACGGCAACGTCGGTGAAGGCATCAGCATCCAGAAGGCGCGCGATGGACGGCGCATCCTGTGGGTCGCGCACGAGTCCGCACCGACCAATTTCACCGGCATCGATGTGACCGATCCGCGTGCGCCGAAGGTGGTCGTGCAGACCGCCTTGCCGCACTCGCGCGTGCGTTCCAACTCGCTCGACGTCGTCGGCGACGTGATGGCGGTGGCCTACCAGACACGCGATCTGGGGGGCACGCCGGCCGGCTTCGAACTGTTCGACATCGCCAACCCCGACGAACCGAAGTCGATCAGCTTCTTCGACTGTTCGGGTCCGCATTCGCGCGGCGTGCACATGGTGTGGTTCGTCGACGGCGAGACCGTGCACATTTCGTCCGGCGCCGGAGACTTCGAACCGAACGACCCGCGCGACGACCAGATCTATCGGATCATCGATGTGCGCAACCTCTCCAAGCCGGTCGAAGTGGGTCGCTGGTGGGCGCCGGGCACGAAGAAGGGCGACAAGGAGACCTGGCGCACCGATCCGGGCGGCAAGGAACTCGGCCGCACCGGCTACCGGGTGCACAACCCCTGCGTCTGGCCGAAGCGCCCTGACCGGGCCTACCTCGGCTACATCGACTACGGTGCGGTGGTGCTCGACATCAGCGACCGCACGAACCCGAAGATGGTCTCGCGCTGGACGCATCGCCCGGCGTTCCATCACTCGGTAATGCCTCTGCTGAGTCGCAACCTGATGGTGGTGAGCGACGAGAGCACGCAGGACGGCGCGAAGGATTGGCCGATGCTGGTGTGGATGCTCGACACCGCCAACGAGAAGTATCCGGTGTCGATCAGCACGATGCCGATGCCTTCGGTCGACAGTTTCGGGCAGCGTGGCGGTCGCTTCGGTGCGCACAATCTGCATGACAACATCCCGGTCGAGACCTCGTCGTGCTCGGACGAGATCATCTACTGCGCGATGTTCAATGGCGGGATCCGGGTGTACGACACGAAGAACCCCTACCAGCCGCAGGAGATCGGTTACTACGTTCCTGCGGCGCCGGCGCTGTCACCGGCGGGGGCTGCGCAGATGAACGACGTGTGGGTCGACGAGAAGGGCCTCGTCTACGGGGTCGACCGTCTTGCCGGCGGCATCTACGTGATCGAGCCGTCGTTCTAGCGGCATCTCCTTCGATCCGGGACGGCGGGGAGCGACGATGAGCGCAGCAGCGAAGATCCCGGTATCGGTGATCACCGGCTTCCTGGGCAGCGGCAAGACGACACTGCTCGGGAAGCTGCTGCGTCATCCCGGCATGAACCGGGTCGCCGTCATCATCAACGAGTTCGGCGAACAATCGATCGATCACGATCTGGTCCAGACTTCGAGCGAACAGATGGTGGTGCTCGACAATGGCTGCCTGTGCTGCCGCGTGCGCGGCGATCTGCAGGAGACGCTGGTAGATCTGTGGATGAAGCGGCGCAACGGCGAGACGATCGATTTCAACCGCGTCGTGATCGAGACTACCGGCCTCGCCGACCCCGCGCCGGTGATCCACACGATGATCACCGACACCTCGGTGTGCAACACCTACGCGCTCGACGCGGTGATCACGCTGGTCGATGCGGTCAACGGCAACGAGCAGCTCGATACATTGGAAGAGCCGGTCAAGCAGGCGGCGATCGCCGACCGCCTGGTGATTACCAAGACCGATCTGGCCTCACCCGAAGAAGTCGAGCTACTGGAAGCGCGCCTGCGCGAATTGAATCCGCATGCCGCGATCGTGCGCTGCGTGATGGGTGACCTCGATCCATCGTTTCTGGTCGATGTCGGTGTGCGCAACGCGCGCGCCTCGGAAGCGGCGATCGAACGCTGGCTCGGCAGCCAGGCGTTCGTGCCGATCGAAGCGGCAGGGTCCGGGTCCGTTGCGCCCGGCGCGCCGGGGTTTGCGTTGCGGCCAGACAAACCGCGTCCGCGCGGGCAGCACACGGCCGGGGTCGATTCGTTCTGTCTGTACTACGACAAGTCGTTTACCTGGAAGACGTTTTCGATCGCGATGGAGGTGTTGACGTCGCTGCGTGGCCCCGACCTGCTGCGCGTCAAGGGGCTCGTCGATATCGAAGGCGAGCGCGGACCGGTGGTCGTGCAGGGGGTGCAGCATCTGTTTCACCCGCCGGTCACGCTCTATGCATGGCCGAGCGACGACCATCGCTCGCGCCTGGTGTTCATCACCCGGAATATTCCGCGCGCGCTGATCGAGAACCTGCTCCGTGCGATCTTCGCGACCGCGCCGGTGGCACCTCTGCCCACGCCCGAGGCTGTCCCCGCCGTCGCGAACGGCCCGTGAAGTCCGAACTGGCGGGATTCGCGCCGCCCCCCTGGCCTGAACGCGTCGCGCTGATCGGCGACTACACGCGTCTCGAACCGATCGACGATGCGTGTCACGGCGATGCGCTGTTCGAGGCCAGTTCGGTGCCCGACGTCGAGGTGCGCTTCCGCTGGCTGTTCGACCAGCCGCCCGCCGATCGCGCCGCGCTGCGCGCGTGGATCGCGCAGACCGCGCTGGTCGCCGATCCGGTCTGTTTCGCGGTCGTCGATGCGGCGAGCGGGCTTGCCGAGGGGCGCCAGTCGCTGATGCGGATCACGCCGCAGCATGGGGTGATCGAGATCGGCAGCATCTACTGGGGGCCGCGCATCTCACGCTCCAGGGTCGCGACCGAAGCGCAGTTCCTGTTCGCACAGTACGTCTTCGACACGCTGGGGTACCGTCGATACGAGTGGAAGTGCGACGCGCTCAACGAACCGTCCCGGCGCGCAGCGCTACGTTTCGGTTTCCGTTTCGAAGGTGTGTTCCGGCAGCACATGGTGATCAAGGGCATGAATCGCGACACCGCGTGGTTTGCGATGATCGATCGGGAGTGGCCCGCGCTGAAGGCGGGTTACGAGCGTTGGCTCGACGCGGCGAACTTCGACGGCGCGGGCGTGCAGCGTCGTTCGCTCGGGGAGTGTCTGAGGCACTAGCGTTTCGTAGAAGGAACGTGGACGCCGCGCGCACCGTCGTTGCGAGGGCTGCCGGATCGGTGTGCGGCGCTGCGCGGGTACAGTAAGCTCGGCGTGTCGCAACGGAGGAACCACCATGGGCTCGGTCGACGCAGACATCGGCAGCCGGATTCGCGCGAGCGTCAGCGACGCGGAGTGGGCGCTTCGGTGCGAACTCGCATGCGCGCATCGTCTCGTCGCGCACTTCGTGTTCGTCGACCTCACCTACAACCATCTTTCGGTCAGGTGCCCGGACAATCCGAACCATTTCCTGGTCAAGGCACAGGATGTGTTCATGGAGCAGGTGACCGCGAGCAACCTCGTCAAGTACGACCTCGACGGCAACCAGGTCGCACCCTCGCCCTGGAAGGCGGCGATGTCCGCGTACAACATTCATGGCGCGGTCCTGCGCGAGCGCCCCGATCTCGATGCGGTGCTGCACACGCATTCACCGGGCAATCTCGCGGTGTCGGCGCAGAAGGCCGGTCTGCAGATGCTGACCCAGCAGGCGATGCGCTTTCACGGGCAGATCGCTTACTACCCGTACGACGGCGACGATGCGTCGCGCGAAGGCGCGACCCGGCTTGCGCGCGCGATGGGCGACCGCTGGCTGATGATCCTGCACAACCACGGCGCGCTCGTCGCCGGCCACAACGTGCCCGAGGTCTACATACAGAATCACTTTCTGGAACTCGCGTGTCGCGCGCAGATCGGGGCACTGGCAGGCGGGACCGATTTGATCGTACCGTCCGAAGCGCTGTGCGCGGAACGCGCGCGGCTGTTCGGGCGACCGGGGCTGTACGATGCCGCAAGTCGCGACTGGATCGCCGGGCGGGCGCTGGTCGAGAAGCTGTACCCCGATTACTGCAGTTGACGCCGTCCAAAGCCGGGACGGTCGCAGCAGCACCGCGTGCAAGACGGTGCCTGTTCCACAGCAACCAGAGGAGAGTCGCGATGTCGATAGGATGCCGTCGAGGACGCGTTTCGTGCGGCGCGGTGCTGTTGGCGCTGATCGGTGCCGGTTTCGGCGCGGCAACTGTCCGGGCGCAGCCGCAGCCCTACCCGGTCAAGCCGATCCGCTATGTCATCTCGTTCGCCCCAGGAGGCTCGAACGATATCCTCGCGCGTATCCTGGGCGCGCGCCTGCAGGAGTCGATGGGACAGACGGTGCTGATCGACAACCGCCCCGGCGCCGGCGGCAACATCGGCGCCGAGGCCATTGCGCGCGCGTCACCCGACGGCTACACGGTCGGCAACATCAGCGCGACGCACGCGATCAACGCGAGCCTGTATCCGAAGCTGTCCTACGACGTGCTGCGCGACTTCACCGCGATCATCCGCATCACCGAGATCGCGCTATTGCTAGCTGTGCATCCGGGCGTTCCCGCCAAAGGACCGAAGGAACTGGTCGCACTGTCGCAGTCGCGCAAGCTCGCGTACGCGTCGTCGGGGATCGGCACGCCGGGGCACCTCGCCGCCGAGATGCTCGCGGGATTCGGCGCGAAAGATCTCGTGCATGTTCCGCACAAGGGAGGCGGGCCCGCGATCGTCGACCTGATCTCGGGTAATGTCGAGATGCTGTTCATCAATCTGCCCGAGATGATCCCGCACGTGAAGGCAGGCAAGATGCGCGCGCTCGCGGTCGCGGGGAGCAAGCGCGAGTCGGTGCTGCCCGACGTGCCGACGTTCATCGAGTCGGGCTTCGCCGGATTCGATCTCGGCAACTGGATCGGCGTGGTGGGCCCTGCAGGGGTGTCGCGTCCGATCGTCGAACGTCTGAATGCCGAGATTGCCAAGGTGCTGAAGGAGCCCGGATCGCGTGAAAAGATCGAGGCGCAGGGGTTCACGATCGTCAACAGCACGCCGGACGAGTTCGCGGCGTATCTGAAGACCGAGCGTGACAAGTGGGGGAAGCTGGTGAAGGTCTCGGGGGCGAAGGCGGAGTAGCCAGGCCGCACGCGGCCGGTCCAGGGTTCAGCCGATTCCCGTAGGCCCGCCCGGCGGCACGGGCGCGAGTTGGGACGAACAGGCGACCGCGAGCAGGGGCACGACGATTGCGTCAAAGCAGCGCGATGCGTGCTTGTCTCATGTGACGCGCGCCCTGGGGGTGCGCGTACTGACGTCTGTCGCCCGGTCCCCTCACCCAAGGAGTTTCAATGAGCATTTTCAGCAGCATTCTCGCCAAGCTCGGTTTTCGCACCGACGCCAAACCCGCTCCGAGCACGCCCGCGACGACGCCGACTTCCGGTGGTGCGACCACGTCAACTCAGGGTTCTGCGCCTCCCGCGGCAATCAGTGAAGTGGATGTCGTTGGCAACCTCGAGAAGATGGCCAGCGCGAGCTCCGAGAAACTCAACTGGAAGGTTTCGATCGTCGATCTGCTCAAGCTGTTGGGTCTGGACAGCAGCCTCGCGGCGCGCAAGGAACTCGCGACAGAACTCCACTGTCCGGCAGACAAGATGGGCGACTCGGCGCAGATGAACATGTGGTTGCATAAGACCGTGCTGCAGAAGCTCGCCCAGAACGGCGGCAACATTCCGGCGGAACTGAGGTAATAGCCCGGCGCGCACTCGGCGCGCATACAGGCGCCGCGCCCCTCGCGCGACAGGCCGGTCGTCCTCCCGCCGGGGAGGCGTGAGGTCGCCGGCGCAACGGCAATGCGTATTAGAACCCGACCGCTTGGCCGTCGGCGCGCGGTTCGGAGCCTGCGCAGTACCCGTCATCGAGCTTCTGGATCAGCTGGGCCCGGCCGTAATCGGTCGAGCCGCGTTCCGTGACCGTGATCTGGTGCCCGCGACGTTTGAGGTCTTCGATCACCTCGGCGGGAAACGTGTGTTCGAGCGCTACCTTGAGCCCTTCGTCGATGCGCCACCGCGGTCCGTCGGCCATCGCCTGCGGATTCTGCGCGTAGTCGGCGAGTCGCAGCATCATCTGCGAATGCCCTTGTGCCTGCATCGAGCCACCCATCACGCCGAAGCTCATCACGGGCTTGCCGTCACGCGTGATGAAGCCGGGGATGATCGTGTGGAACGGACGTTTGCGCGGACCCACTTCGTTCGCATGCCCCTTGATCAGCTTGAACCCCCAACCGCGGTTCTGCAGGCTGATGCCGGTGCCGGGTACCACCACGCCTGAGCCGAAGCCCTTGAAGTTCGACTGGATGAACGAGACCATCATGCCGGACTGGTCGGCGGCCGTGAGGTAGACCGTGCCCCCGCGCGGCAAGTCGCCATGCCCCGGGTCGCGCGCCTG
The DNA here is from genome assembly GCA_014379045.1 of Burkholderiales bacterium. Lineage (GTDB taxonomy): Bacteria > Pseudomonadota > Gammaproteobacteria > Burkholderiales > CAIKXV01 > CAIKXV01. The sequence goes on along the minus strand of JACMMK010000321.1, from coordinate 22,272 downwards.
CTTCATGTCGATCGCCCGCCCGCGTTCCTTCAGGTAATTGGAGTCGAGCATCTGCACCGATGTCACCTGCATCGCTGCCGGGTCGGCGGCGTGCTCGTACATGTCGGCGAACGCGAGCTTCATTGCCTCGATTTGCAGATGCAGGTGATCGGCGGAGTCGCAGGCGTACTGGCCGGGATTCAAATGAGCGAGGATGCCGAGCGAGATCAGCGCGCCGATGCCTTGCCCGTTCGGCGGAATCTCATGCAGCCGATAACCGTTGTAATCGACATGGATCGGTTCGACCCAGTTCGCTTCGTGCCGGGCCAGGTCGGCCACATCCATCACGCCGCCGTTCTGCCTGACCCAGGCGACGATCTTCTCGGCCAACTCACCGCGGTAATGGGCCTCGCCGCCGGTCTCCGCAATCGCCTCGAGCGTCTTCGCCTGGTCGGGGTACTTGAACAGTTCGCCGGCCCTGGGCGCGCGCCCGTTCGGCATGAACCCGTCTTTCCAGCCCGGGTAGTTCTTGAGTTCCTCGACCGATTGCGCCCAGAGCCTGGCGATCGTCGGCGACACCAGGTAGCCATCGCGCGCGTAGCGGATCGCGGGTTCGAACAGATCGGCAAAAGGCAGCTTGCCCCAGCGCTCGGACATCATCTTCCACGCCGATACGCAGCCCGGCACGGTGATCGAGTCGACGCCTCGATCGGGCATCTTGCCCTGATACTTCTCGAAGTACTTGGGCGTCCACGCCGCCGGCGCGCGCCCCGACGCGTTGAGTCCGTGCAGTTTCGTGCCGTCCCAGACCAGCGCGAAGGCGTCGGATCCGAGACCGTTGCTGCACGGCTCGACTACGGTGAGTGTCATTGCGGTCGCGAGTATCGCGTCGATCGCGTTGCCGCCGCGCGCCAGCATCTGCGCCCCCGCCTGCGCCGCGAGAGGTTGCGAGGTCGACACGATATTGCGCGCGAACACCGGACTGCGTTGCGAGGCGTACGGGAGAGAGACGTCGATATGGCCCAAGAGAAGCTCCGGCGGTCGAATCGGGGAGGAAATCATACACCGCCGCTTCGTGCTCCCCGGCGCACGACGAGGTCGTGACGCGCGACGCTTGACGCGCGCCGGGGCCGGGATCGTGGGTTCCGCCGTTACTTCGTCGCCTGGTTCGCCGCGCGCCTTTGCGCGGCGTCGCTCCCAATCAGGGCCACGAAATCGTCGATATATCCCTGCAGCCGGTCAAGCGCGACCCGGCGCTGCGCGGGCGTCAACATCTGATCGATCTCGACGTACATCTGCGTGCGCTGTTCGAGCGCGATCTTGGCCGTCCGCGCGTACGCCTCATCGCGTCCCCGTTCCCAGTTCGGCGCCCACTGTCTGAACCAACCGGCGAGTTCGTCACGGCTGCGGCCCGACTGCAGGGCCGCGGTCAATTCGCGCTGGCGGCGTTGCCGCTCCGCGAAGCGCTGGTCGGTGGTCAGGGGCAGCGCATTGGACAGTGCGACGACCCGTTCGTTCTGCTCCCGGCTGAGACGGCCGGTGAACCGTTCGACCTGCGTGATCGTGCGCTCGGCGCGCACGCGCTGCTGCTCGGCGGCGGGTCGACCCACCGCCCAGTCGCGCATGAACTTGCGATTGGCGCGGATGAACGACGCGTCGAGTTCCTTCACCTGAGCGGCAGTCAAGGTCGACAGCACCTCGGCGGCGTCGTCCGCGCCCTGCTGGACCATCGCGTCCAGTCGTCCGCGCCCACGCGCCATCACCCACATCACGTCTTCCCGGCTGAGCCCGTCTTCGGCACGACTGCGCGTCTCGCGCAGCAGGCGCACGTACTCGGGAAGCTGATCGCGCCGGTGCCAGGCATGGAGCGCGCGAAACTTCTGTCCGAACAGATCGCGCTGCTGTGGGTCGAAATCGACGTAATCCGAGACCATCCAGTTCACGAGCGTTTCGGCCTGGTTATAGCCCAGGCGCATGCTCGTCGCGCACCCGCCTACGATGACAATGAGGCCAATGATGAACAGGGCACGCAGCGCGGATGTGCGCGTGTTTCCGTGCGCCGCGCCGCTTCGGGCAGCGGTCGAACGCGGCGAGGGCTGAATCAGGGTCGCACAGCTCACAATGCCTCCAGCGCTGCCACCACGCGTCGTGCGAACGCGGCATCGGGTATGGGTCGGACGTCGCTGAGCGTCGAGGCATCGAGATTGTCCGCAAGGTGCTCGGCGTCGCCGGTGGCCGGGATCACGCAGGTCACCGCCGGATTCGCGATCACGAAGCCGAGTGCGAGTTGCGCCCAGCTTCGATAACCGGCATCGGACGCCCAGCCCGGAACCGGCTTGCCGCGCGTCGACGCAACGAGGTCGCCTTGACCCAGCGGGCGGTTCACGAGCACCGCCGTACCGGTCTCCGCCGCTGCGGGAAACAGGCTCCGCTCGGCCTCGCGATCGAGCGCGTTGTAGTTGAACTGAACGAAATCGATCGAGCGGGTGCGCATCAGTTTCTCCAGTGCGGCAAACGCGCCGCCATGATAGTGCGTGATGCCGACGTAGCGGATGCGGCCTTCGTCTTTCCACGCAGCAAGCGTGTCCAGATGCGTGGTGACGTCGACGAGGTTGTGCACCTGCATCAGATCGATGCGCGGTGCGCGAAGGCGCTGCATCGAGCGTTCCATCTGCGCGACCCCTTCAGCCCTGCCCTGTGTCCAAACCTTCGTCGCCACGAACATGTCGTGGACGGACGGCGCCCCGGCACCGGCGCGAAGATCGCCCAGCACGGCCTCGGCCTTGCCATACATCGGTGAACAGTCTACGACACGTCCGCCCCGTGCACCGAACAGTGCGAGAACCCGCGTCAGACCTTCGAACTGCATCGAATGCGAATCGATATCGAACGCACGGAACGTTCCCAAACCCATGATCGGCACGGGTTCGCCCGACTTGGGGATCACGCGCTCGATCAGGCGTTCATCCGCCACGTTCGTGTGTCACTTCTTACGGTAGGCCACCAGGCTTGCACGCAGATCGGCGAGTTCCTCGCACCCTCGCCGGCACAGTTGTTCGAGACGGGTGAGATGCTCTTCGGCCTTGGCCGGGTTGTTCATCTGCAGATAGGCCTCGCCGATGTACTCATGCGCCGCAAGATGCTTCGGGTCGAGCGTGAGCGCCGTTTCATAGTGCTTGATGGCAACGTCGAAATTGCCCAGGTTGCGGTGCGCATAACCGAGCAGGTTGAAAGCATCGGCGTTTTTCGGTTCATCCCGGGCGACCCGTTCGAGCAACGTGACGGCGCGTTTGAAGTCCTTCGCCTTTATCGCAGCGCGTGCTGCGGTCAGATCGGGGTGAATGCGCTGGGTCGGTGCGGGCTCGGTGTCTACCGCATGGGCGATGCGCGGGAGCAACGGTATGGCGACACCCAATGCGAGCGACACCATGGCGATGGCTGCAACAGTCACGGCGCAGCGATGCATCCGCCCACGCTTTCGAATCGACACTGACCTTTTCGTTTCAGGCACGGGGAGACTCCGATGATGGCTGCAGCGACGGACGAGGCGTGACTCAGCGCTGCGCGAACTGCGCGGCACCGAACATGATGTCGCGCTGCTTGTCGTCGATCGGCGGATTGACCGCATCGGCGAGCACCTTCAGCGCGCGCTCGACCGCAGGTCGCGCATTGATCGTATCGAACCAGCGTTGCAGGTTCGGATAGGTCGCGATGTCCACCCCCCGTTTTTCAGAACCGCGAATCCACGGGAAGATGGCGATGTCGGCGATCGTGTAGTCGTTGCCGGTCACGAACGCGTGCTGCGCAAGTTGCTTGTCGAGCACACGCGCGAGCCGGTTCGACTCGTTGGTATAGCGCTCGATCGGGTACGGCTGCGGGTCCTTCGCATACGCACGAAAATGGTTCGCCTGGCCGAACATCGGCCCGACGCCGCCCATCTGCCACATCAGCCACTGCAACGTCGCATAGCGTTCGCGTGCGGCCTTCGGCAGCAGTTTGCCGCTCTTCTCGGCCAGATAGATCAGCATCGCGCCGGATTCGAACAGCGAAATCGGTTTGCCGTCGGGGCCGTCGGTATCGACTAGCGCCGGAATCCGGTTGTTCGGACTGATCGCAAGAAACTCAGGCTGGAATTGTTCGCCAGTACGAATGTTGACCGCATGCACCGTGTACGCCAATCCCATCTCTTCGAGCGCGATATGGAGCTTGTGACCGTTCGGGGTCGGCCAGGTGTAGAGATCGATCATATGGAGCCTCATAGTGTCGTGCTGCGGGAGGGGGATGGCGGTGGCATGCGGGACTGATAAACTGAACGCACATCACGACGCCTAGCGCCACGCCAGGCACCGCATACCCGCGACGATAGGTTAGCGCAAAAATATGATGGGGCGCGAGGCCCGCTGGTGGTTCGTCCCGCCTGACACCGGGACCGACCTGCCGAAGCTGCTGGCGATGCGTACAGTGCGCGCCTTCGGTGATGGCTATGTGAGTTTATTGCTGCCGGTCTACCTGCTCGCGCTTGGATTCTCACCGGTCGCGGTGGGCGCAATTGCTACGGCCACGCTGCTCGGTTCCGGGGCGATGGTATTCGGCCTCGGATTGTTCGCGCACCGGTTTTCACAGCGCCAGCTCGTGCTCGGCGCGGCGGTGTTGATGACCGTAAGCGGGTTCGCGTTCTCGCTGACAGGGGCGTTCTGGCCGCTGTTCGTCATCGCACTCGTCGGTACGCTCAACCCCACGACCGGAGATGTCACGGTGTTTTCGCCGCTGGAACAGGCGATGGTCACGCAGACGGTCGCAGCGCGCGATCGCACCGCGGTATTCGCGCGCTACAGCCTCCTCGGTTCGCTCGCGGGGGCGGCCGGGTCGCTGTTCGCCGCCGTGCCGGAATGGATCGATGCGCAAACGCAGGTCGGACTGATCACCGCCCTGCAGGCGATGTTCGCGATATACGGCGTGTTCGGCGTGCTGACGTTTTTCGTCTATCGCACCTTGACGGGCTCGGTCGAACCTCCCGGCCACGCGCCCAATGCGCCGCTGGTCGAATCGCGTCCGATCGTCATGCGTCTGGCGGCGGTGTTCAGCCTCGATGCTTTCGGCGGTGGCTTCGCCGTACAGTCGCTGGTGGCGCTCTGGCTGTTCCAGCGCTTCGACCTCTCGATCGCCACCGCCGGGCAGATCTTTTTCTGGGCCGGGTTGTTCGCGGCCGGCTCTTATCTGCTGTCGTCGTGGGTTGCGCGCCGCATCGGCCTGATCAACACGATGGTATTCACGCATCTGCCGGCGAACGTGTTCCTGATCCTGGCGCCGCTCATGCCGACGCTCGAACTGGCGGTGACGATGCTGCTGCTGCGCTACGCGATGTCGAGCATGGATATTCCTGCCCGTACTTCATTCGTGATGGCGGTCGTGCCTGCACACGAGCGCGCGGCGGCGGCGAGCTTCACCGCGGTACCGCGCAGCCTGGCCGCCGGTATCAGTCCATTCGCCGCAGGCTGGCTGCTGAGCGTGTCGAGCTTCGGCTGGCCGCTGGTGATCGCGGGGACGATAAAGATCGGCTACGACCTGCTGCTGCTGCGAATGTTCCGTTCGGTGAAGCCGCCGGAAGAACGCTGAGTCATGTATGTCCGAGACGCAGGCAGAGCGAACTCGTGAGCGCTCGGCCTGCTTGCGGTGCCCTACGGCTCAGTTCGCGCGCGCCCGCGGGCCGGGTTTGCCATACTCGCTGCGATACTCCCGACGCGACTGAAACAGATCGCGCTTGTCGTCGCGCACGTTGCGCCGGTCTTCGCGCAGCTCGGTCTTGCCGTCATGGATCTCTCTGCGCTCCGCCTGAACGCCTGCCTTGTCGCCTTCGCGGCGCGCCTGGTAGAGATCGCGGCTATCCTGGTAGATGTCGCGACGGTCCTGGCGGACTTCGCCTTTGCCGTCGCGGACTTCACGTCTGTCCTCACGTATTTCGCGCCGGTCTTCGCGTTGTTCGGTGCTCGCCTGCGTACGCGTCGAGGTCACATCGGTGCTTTGCGCCCAGGCGAGCGGCATCGTCAACGCGGTCGCCACGGCGAGCAGGGCTTGCTTGAAAGGATGCATGGCATTCTCCATCGAGGGGTTGAGTGTGATTCGCGTAAGAACAGGTTTCGGTCGATGCTCTGTTGCAGGGAGAATAACGACCGGAAACGCGCGAAGCACACTTCGAGATGTAAGGGTTTGTAGGCGATTTGTTTCGCCGACGTATCGACGCCGCGTCCGACGCGCTCAGGGCAGCGGTCGGTAGCCGATCGTCCCCTCGTATTTCGCCAGCTCCTCGGCGGGAAGGTAGGCTTCCTCCAGTCGACGGACTGCATCGAGACCCGAGAACCGGTGGAGGTCGCCGACCGGATGCGTCGCGATCCGCGCCATCAGCGCGGCCTCGGCCATCGGCCCGTCGTCACGCAACGCGATCGCGACGTCGTACATCGCGGTCAGCGCCGCGCGCAACATCGTGTTCGCGGTGATCGTGACCGCGATGCCGAGCGCGTTCATCTCGTCGAGCGTGAAGCGCGGTGACACGCCGGTCATGTTGTAGAACACCGGCCCCCGGGTCTCGCGGCAGATCCGTTCGACCTCGGCGACCGAGGTCGGACCTTCGACGAAACCGAGGTCGGCCCCCGCGTCGAGATAGGCGTTGACGCGGGCGATCGCCTCGTCGAGCGACCCACCGACCGCGCCGCGCGCATCGGTGCGCGCGATCAGCACGAAGTCGGGGTCGGTCGCACGCCGGACCGCATCGGCTGCGCGAATCTTTCCCACCGCTTCGGCGAGCGGAATCACCTCGCGCCCGGCGACATGACCGCAACGCTTGGGCAGCGACTGATCCTCGAGATGGATGCCGGCGACACCGGTCTGGATGTACTCACGCACGGTACGCGTCACATTGATCGCATTGCCGTAGCCGTTGTCGGCGTCGGCGATCACCGGGATCGAAACCGCATTGGCGACCCAGCGTGCATTGGTGTGCATCTCCGACATCGTCGCGAAGCCCACGTCGGGCATGCCCAGTTGCGCGACGGATGTGCCATAGCCGGTCATGTATGCCGCAGGGAACCCGGTGACTTCGATCACCCGCGCGCTGACCGCGTTGAAGCAGCCCGGGACGAATACGGTGCGCCCGCCGGCGAGGAGCTGGCGAAAGCGCGTGGACGCGCGCGCGGGGGGCGCAGACGGCCCGATCGTCGCTGCATCAGACGTGGACATGCAGTTCTCCTCGTACCGGAAATACCACGATCAATGCCCCGATAACGTTCAAGTCGGCGCCCGAACATCCGCATAGTGTATGACGTCGGGCGAACGCAGCGGCGGCGTGCCACGCGCGCGTCGACGCATCAGGGGAGCACACGATGTGGAAAACGCTGCGGATAGTGATTCTGCTGTTCATTCTTGCCACCGTCGCGCAGGCAACCTGGCTCGCGAAGCGAGATGCGACCGACTGGAAGAATCCAGTCATCGTCGTCCTCTATCCGATCAATGCGGACGCGAGCGAGACGGCGGCGCGCTATATCGCTAGCGGGGACCTGGATCGCTTCCGGCCGATCACCGAGTTCATGCAGGCGCAGGCGCGAGGCCACGGCGTTTCACTGAACGATCCGATCGAGCTGAGACTGGCCCCCGGAATCGTTGCACTCCCGCCACCGATACCGTCGAACGCGAGTGCGCCCGAGGTGATCTGGTGGAGTCTGCGGCTGCGCCTCTGGGCATGGCGAAACGACACTTATCAGGGTGCGCGGGCGAACGTGCGTCTGTTCCTGCTACATCACGACGATCGGCTGACGCCGCGTCTTGCGCACTCGACCGGGTTGGAAAGCGGGCTGATCGGCATCGTCAACGTGTTCGCCAATCCGGCGATGAGCGGAGCGAACAACGTAGTCATCGCGCACGAATTGCTCCACACCCTTGGCGCGACCGACAAATACGACCTCGCGACCAATCAGCCGCTGTTCCCTGACGGGTATGCCGAGCCCGACCTCGTTCCTCGCCTGCCGCAGCGAATCGGTGAAATCATGGCGGGCCGCATCCCGCTCAGCCCCGTGCGCGCGGAGCAGCCCGACAGCCTCGCCCAAATGGCGATCGGCCCGAAGACGGCGCGCGAAATAAAATGGGTTGCGCCGTGAGAAGCCCACAGAGGCGCCGATGCGTGGATACTCGACGCTTCCTCCCCCACAACAGGCCTTCGCATGTCGATTCAACCGGGATACGTCTCCGATGCGACGCGGTTCGTCCGCGAACTGCTTGACAAACATCCACACATTGTCGAGGAACAGCGCAAGGCACGCGCGCGCTGGTGGGACAGGAAACCCGAAACGGGCGACGTCACCCCTTCATCGCGGAGCGAGGTGCGTCAAAAACCTTACGTTTATCAGACGGGCGACTGAGACCGAGTGCGCTCGCGCGCCCGCTCGCCCCTGCCTCAACCTTTGTTTCACGCACGTGCGGCGGGCCCAACCGACCGAATGACGGCCGGTTGAACGCGTAGCATCACTTCCGGCGCTGCACTTCGTGTCCAACGACACCGCCGACTGCAGCCCCGCCTACCGTACCCAGCGTGCTTCCATTAGTCAGCACATTGCCCAACACGCCACCAGCGGCGGCGCCGACCGCGGCGCCTTTCTGTTCGGACGTCAGGCTCGAGCAACCCACCATCAAGGACATCGAGGCGGCGATAGCGAGCGACAGGGTTCTTGTTGATCTGGTCATGTGAGTTCTCCTTCGAGAGATGCGTTACGACCGGTAGGCCGCAATCGACGTGCCCGGATGCAAGGACACGAGAACTCAACTAACGCGGACGTGCATTGCCCGTTGACCGCCACCCGGGCTCGTCCCGATCGAGCAGGCGGCGCAGCGAAGCGAAGTGCAGCAGCGCCTGAGACGAATCCTGTCGCATCTGCGCGGCCGTCAGTTCGACGATCTCGCGCGGTATCGTGCGCGGCATCTGGCCCGTGCCGCGTCCCAGCACCTGGAGCATGCACGCGCGTTCGAGGTAGTAGAGGTCATCGAAGGCCGTCGCAACCGACTCACCGCAGACGATCACACCATGATTGGCAAGAAACAGGATGTCCGCTTCCTGGAACGCCGCAGCCATGCGATCGCCTTCGGCGACCTCGGTGGCGAGTCCGTTGTAGGCGTCTTCGTAGGCGACACGTCCATGGAACTTCGTACTCTGCTGGCTGACCCATTCGAGCCGCCCTGGCACGATGCCGGTCAGCGTGGTGGCGTACGGCATATGCGTGTGCAGCACACACCGCGCCGAGGGTCTGGCGCGATGGATGCGCGAGTGGATGTAGAACGCGGTCGGCTCGACCCGGTGGCGACCCTCGATCACGTGACCGTCGACGTCGACCGTCACGACGTCATCGGGCATCACTTCGAGCCAGTGCAGCCCCTGGGGATTGATCAGAAATCGGTCGTCGTATCCTGGCACGGCGACGCTGAAGTGGTTGCAGACACCCTCGTGCAGCGCATAGCGTGCGGCCCAGCGCAGCGCGCATACGAGGTCGAAGCGGGCTTCTTCGACGGCGGAGTCGACGGACATTCCCTATCCTTCCACTGGTGGCGGTCGAATGTGACGATACCAAAGCGGGAGCATTCAGGTCGTCGCGCGCGATTCAACTGGAAGGGCACGAAGAAGGCCGAACAATCCAGCCCCATCGCCGGTGCTGATTCGAGCCCGAACTGTCGGTAGCGGAACGACGCCTGCGGGTGCCGTCCCTCTCGAGCCGGTTCGAAGTTATCCGCGCAGGAACTCTAGCAGGTCCTTGGTCAACCGGTCCTTTTCGGTCGCGAACAGTCCGTGCGGCGCACCGTCGTACTCGATCAGCGTCGAGCCGGCGATACCGCGCGCCGCCGCACGCCCGGCAGCGTCGATCGGCACGGTCTTGTCGTCGGTGCCGTGGATCACCACCGTCGGCACCCGGAACGCCGGAAGATCGGGACGGAAATCGGTGGTCGCGAACGACTTCGCGCATTCGAGCGTCGCTTTAAGACTCGCCTGCATCGCCAGACCCCAGGCCCAGTCGAGAACCGCGTCGCTGACCGGGTGTGAAATCAGGGATACGCCGAAGAAATCCTTGACGAAGCCCGCGAAGAACTTGGCGCGGTCCGCCTTCATTGCGCTGGTCATGCCGTCGAACACGCTCGCGTCGACCCCGTCGGGGTTGTCTCCCGTTTTCAGCATGTACGGGACGACCGAGGCGACGAGCACTGCCTTGCGTACTGACTTGCCTTCGTGGCGAGACATGTAGCGTGCGACCTCGCCGCCGCCCATCGAGAAGCCGACCAGCGTGACGTCCTGCGCGCCGGTCTGCTCGATCACGGCGGCGAGGTCATCGGCGAGCGTGTCGTAATCGTAGCCGCTCCAGGGCTGCGACGAACGTCCGAAACCGCGACGATCGTAGGCGATCGCGCGATGGCCCGCTGCCGCCACCGCCATGGCTTGATCGTCCCAGGTGTCCGCCGACAGCGGCCACCCGTGGAGAAAGATCACTGCGCTGCCGCTGCCCCAGTCCTTCACATAAAGTTCGGTGTGGTCGCTCGTCTTGACGTGGCTCATCGAAATAGCCCTTCAGGGTTGGGTGGTGGTGGGACCCACGCAACGACAACGCCCAGTGCCGGTGAAGTCGCGCCTGGGTTCGTGTCACCCGCCGTAGCGACGCGGCAGCAGAATGCGGAACGACGTTCCCACACCCTGCTCGGACCGAAGCTCGACGGTGGCATCGAGCAGATCGCACAGACGCTTGACGATCGATAGCCCGATGCCTTCGCCGGCTTTCAGTGAGGGTTGCGCCGGGCGCGGCGACCGCGCGATCTCGATCTCGCTTTCGACCGGGCTGACTGCGCCCGCATCGCTGTCGGCGGTGACCTGGCGCGCCTGATCGGTCGCGGCTTCGAGCGCCCCGGCGATCTCCGAGTTCGCGCCGGCGCCCAGCCCGGGTCCGGTGTCGACAATCTGCAGCTGCCAGCGCTCCGGATCGTCGGCGTCGCTATCGCCCCAGCTCACGCTGACGCTGCCGTGTTCGGTATATCTGACCGCGTTCAGCACGAGATTCTGCGTGATGCGTCGGATCTTCACGGCATCGCCTTGCACCAGCAACGCCGGCGGGCCGCTGAATTCGAACGTCAATCGTCGCTGCTGTGCCTGGACTCGCAATCCTTCGCAAAGATCGCGCAGCAACGGCGTGATGTCGATCGGCTCCACCGTGCGCTGTTCGAGACCGCCCTGCAGGCGCGCGAGGCTCGTCACGTCGTCCAGCAGATCATGGAGTGCATCGACGTTGCGATCGAGCAGGCGCAGAAACCTTCCCCGTACCCCGTCCGAAGCGCTTGACGAGAACAGGCCGGCGGTCGCATTGGCGACGACGCCCAGATTGCCGCGCAGATCGTGGGCTGCCTGCTGCCAAAGCTGGGCGCGTTGTTGCTCCAGCTCACGCAGCGTGCCGAGAGCACGTTCCATCTCGGCGATGTGACCATTGGCCTCGAGCTGTTGCAGACGGAAGTATTGCGACGTGCTGGCACTGATCGCAGTGCCGTACTGCTGCGCCCACAACCTTCGTGCGCAGGCCATGACGCCGCGGTCCAGCCGTGCGTTGTCCTGATCGTATTGGTCGAGTTCAGCCACCACGCACTCGTTGAGCCGTCCCATTTCGCGGGTGACTTCGGCCAGGTCGAACCCCTGCTGCCAGCGATGCAAGCCATGCGCGGCGGCGTCGCCGCGCTGCATTTGCTGAACTTCGCCGGAGCCCGCTGCTTCAGTTGTTGCGAGTCTGCGTTCGAGATCGATCAACAGGGCCGGAATATGGTCGTGCAACTGCGCACGCGGCAGTGACGCACCGGTGGTCAGCGTAGGGTCCGAGGTCACCGCCGCGCGCCACGCGCTGAGGATCGCCTTGCGGCGGCTCGCGAGGTGTGTGGCCAGGGCGCCGAGTTCGTTGTCGTAGGGCGGCATGGAGGGTCGTCAGTCACGTAAAGGGTCGGGTCGCAGCGCTGGTCTGCGGTCACGCCGGCAGGGTAACGCGATACGAGGGTTCGGGCGCAGACCCCTCGCGTGCGCGCAATACACCCCGCGCCGCCCCGGAGCGCGCCCTGATGAGCACGGACCGCGCCCCCATCGTAGACTTTCGGCTCTGGTCCGGGTAGACGTCGCGCATCGAAGGTGCTGCGTTCACCCGGTCCCTGCACGGGAGTGGATCGATGTCTGCAGAAATTCCGCCGGTGCCGGTGGCACGCGCGCTGGTCGAGCTGCTCGCTACACGCGGCATCGACCGTGCATTCTGCGTCCCCGGCGAAAGCTATCTTCCGTTGCTCGATGCGCTGCTCGATTCGCCGATCGATCTCATCGTGTGTCGGCACGAGTCCGGCGCGGGATTCGCCGCGCTCGCCGACGCCCAGGCGACGCGCCGGCCAGGCTTGTTTCTCGTCAGCCGGGGCCCTGGCGCGACCAATGGCTCGATCGCGATCCACTCGGCGATGCACGATGCGGCGCCGCTGGTGATGATCTGCGGGCAGGTGGCGCGCAGCGAGTTGGGCCGCCACGCCTTCCAGGAAGTCGACTATCGCAAGACCTTCGGCGACCTGGCCAAGTGGGTGGTGCAGGTGGACGATCCCGACCGCCTGCTCGATACGGTCGCGCGCGCGCTCGACATCGCGACGTCGGGGCGTCCCGGGCCAGTGGTGATCGCGATCCCGGAAGACGTGTTCGAGGCGACTGTCGCCGCGTCGAACGACGGTGCGCCGAGCATCCGTTCGGGGTTCGCGCTCGAGCCCGAGACGGTGCGTGCGGTGGCAAGCCGACTCCTGGGCGCCGAGCGCCCGCTGCTGATCGCCGGCAATCTCGTCAACACCGAACGCGGCCGCGCAGCGCTCGCGCGCGTCGTGCACGGCTTCGGTGTGCCGGTCGCAGCCGAGTTCCGTCAGCAGGACGTGTTTCCGAACGACGATCGGCTGTACGCCGCCCAGCTCGGGTTCAAGATTCCGCGCGCGCAGATCGACGTGCTCGCCAGTGCCGACCTGCTGCTTGCCGTCGGCACCGATCTGGGCGATGTGCCGACCCAGGGTTTCACCTTCCCGCAGGCGCCGGTGCCGCGACAATGGATGGTGCATGTCTATCCGAGCGAGGAGGAGGCGGCACGGGTCTATCGCCCGCAGATGCGATGCATCGTCGATCCCGTGGGTTTCCTCGAGGCGCTCGCCGGATGCGCGCCGCCGGTACCGCCGACGCGCGCGGACTGGGTCGAATCGCTGCAGCGTTACCAGCGCGAGATCCGGCGGTTCGACGCGTCCCCCGCGCCCGACGGGGTCTCGTTCGGCCATGTGGTCGAGGCACTCGATCGGCGAATGAACGAGGACGCGGTCCTGGTGGTCGACGCCGGCAATTTCAACACCTGGACGCAGCGACACTTTCTGTTCCGCGGCGAGCGCCGGATGTCGGGGACGCAGGCCGGCGCGATGGGCATGGGCATGCCCGGCGCGCTCGCGTGGTCGTTGCGTTTCCCGAAACGTCAGGTCGTGGCACTGATCGGCGACGGCTGTCTGATGATGACCGGCAACGAGCTCGCGACGGTGAGGCAATACGGCGCGGCACCGAAGATCTTCGTTGCCGACAATGGGTCGTATGGCACGATTCGGCTGCATCAGGAAAAACGCTTCCCGGGTCGCGTGTCCGGGACGCGCTTGTCGAACCCCGACTTCGCGCGCTGGGCGCAGTCGTTCGGTGCCGCGGCATTCACGCTCGACACGTCCGAGCGGGTCGACGCGGTGGTGGCCGAAGCGCTCGCCGTCGACACCGCGGCGGTGGTGCATGTGCATACCAGTCTGCAGCGGCTGTCGGCGTTCTACACGATGGAGATGAAATGAGCGCGACGCGCTTCACGAATCAGTTCTGCATGATCGTAGGAGCCGCGCTGGCGAGTACGATGGCAACGCCCGTCGCCGTTGCGCAAACGTGGCCGGTGAAGCCGGTGCGCGCACTGGTCGGATATGCCCCCGGCGGGCCCGTCGACATCGTGGCGCGGCTCACCGCCGGACGCCTCGCGGAGACGCTCGGGCAACAGGTGATCGTCGACAATCGACCGGGCGCAGGCGCCACCATCGCGACCGAGACCGTGGTGCGCGCGGCGCCCGACGGTTATACGCTGCTGGTCGGTGGCGGCGGCGAACTCACGATCGCGCCGAGCATCTATCCCGCGCTCGCGTACAACCCGGTCAAGGATTTCGCGGCGATCAGCCTGATCGCATCGAGCCCCTTGCTGCTGGTGGTCAACCCGCGGGTACCGGCGCAGGACGTGAAGTCGCTGGTCGCGCTGGTGCGTGCCCAACCCGGAAAGCTCAACTTCGCCTCGTCGGGTGCGGGATCGACCGCGCATCTGGCGAGCGAGTTGTTCGCGGTGATGACCGGGGCGAGCATCGTGCACATTCCGTACAAGGGCAGTGCGCCGGCGCTCGCCGATCTGGTCGGCGGACAGGTCGACATGATGTTCACCGGTGCCTCGGCGGCGCTGCCGTTCGTGCGCGCGGGCAAGCTGCGCGCTCTAGGGCTCTCCGGTAGCCGCCGTTCGGCGTCGCTGCCCGAGTACGCGCCCGTCGGCGACGCGCTGCCGGGGTACGATGTCACGACGATCTACGCGCTGATCGGGCCTGCGGCAACGCCGCGCGAGGTGGTTCAGCGCCTGAACGGCGAGGTCGCGCGGATCGTTGCCGAACCCGCAGCGCGCGAACGTCTGCTCGCGCTCGGTGCCGAGCCGGGCGGGGGCACGCCGGAACAGCTCGCCGCCTACATCGCGCGCGAGATTCCGAAGTGGCAGCAGGTGGTGAAGGCGGCGAAGATCAAGGGCGAGTGAGCGATGCCTGCAGAGGGACACCAGAACCCGATGAAGGCGCCGGTGGTGCCACGCCCGGCAGCGACCCTGGTGCTGCTGCGCGACGCCGACCACGGACCCGAGGTGCTGCTGTTGCAACGCAGCCCGCACCTGGATTTCATGGCCGGCGCATTCGTCTTTCCGGGCGGGGGCGTCGACGACACCGATCGCGCAGCCGACATCGGCGCGCGCTGTGTCGGACTCGACGATACCCGCGCGAGCGCCGTGCTCGGGCTCGAGCAGGGCGGGCTCGCATACTTCGTCGCGGCGATCCGCGAGACGTTCGAAGAGGCGGGCCTGTTGCTGGGCTACGAGCCTGCGGGACATCTGCTCGACCTGCAACCGGCGGCGGAGGAAAAGCGTTTTGCCGAGCATCGGCGCGTGGTGCATGGGAGAGGGCGCACGCTGGCCGAGGTGTGCGCGGCCGAATCGCTGCAGCTCGCGACCGATCGCATCGCCTATCTGAGTCACTGGATCACGCCGGTGTCGGAGAAGAAGCGGTACGACACCCGCTTCTTCGTCGCTGCGGTGCCGGAGAACCAGGCGAGCCTGCACGACGATATCGAAAGCGTGAGTCAGGTCTGGATCCGGCCCGCCGACGCGCTCGCGCTGCAGGCGCGCGGTGAACTGCTGCTGCGCTTTCCGACGCTGAAGACACTGGAGACGCTGGCGCCGTTCGCATCGACCGCCGAAGCACTGGCGTGGGTACGCAATGCGGGTGAGGTGCGCCCGCGGCTGCCGTGGATCGTGCGGCGGCGCGGACAGGTCGAGCGCATCCTTCCCGACGAGCCGGGGTACGACGAGGCGCAACGGGTGAATCCGTTCGGGTCCGAGCACATCACGAGCGAGACCACGCCGGGTGCCGTGACGGCGTTGTCGCGTCGCGTGCGGCGCGTCGTCGCGCCCAACCCAGGCGTGATGACAGGGCCGGGCACCAACACCTACCTGATCGGCGACCTCGACGTCGGCGATCTGGCGGTGCTCGATCCCGGTCCGGTCAGCGCACCGCACCTCGAGGCACTGCTTGCTCTGGTCGGCACCCGGTTGCGCTGGATCGTCTGCACGCATACCCATCTCGATCATTCGCCGGGCGTCGCGGCGCTGAAGGCGGCCACGGGGGCAACGACGATCGGCATGCCGCCGCCGCCGTATCCCAATCAGGATCAATCGTTCGTGCCCGAGCGCGTGTTCGCCGACGGTGAACGTCTGCAGGTCGGCGGCTGTACGCTGCGCGCGGTCCACACGCCCGGGCATGCGTCGAATCATCTGTGCTGGCTGCTCGAGCAGGAGCGCGTGCTGTTCACCGGCGATCACATCATGCAGGGGTCGACGGTGGTGATCTCGCCGCCCGACGGCGACATGTCGGCGTATCTCGCGTCGCTCGAGCGTCTGCTGTCGATGGAACTCGAAGCGCTCGCACCGGGACACGGCTATCTGATCACGCGCCCTCATGAGGCGGTGCGACAGCTGATCGCGCACCGGCTCAAGCGCGAGGCGAAGGTCGTCGCGGGTCTGGCTACGCTCGGCGCCGAGGGTGGCGCGACGCTCGACGCGCTGGTTGCAACCGTCTACGCCGATACGCCCGAAACGCTGCACCCGGTGGCGCGACGGTCGCTGCATGCGCACCTGCTGAAGCTGGCGGGGGACGGACGTGCGGTCGAAGTGGACGGACGCTGGGCGCCGACGGTGCATTGAAATTCGCAAAGCTTGCCTTAAGACGTGCGCGCCAAGTACGTGGTACCACTGACGTATAATGATTGGTTCCGATTAACGAGCAATCGAATGCGCAACGCCAACTCTGAAACCCGCGTCATAACCTCCCACGTACCGACTTCGATGGCCGATCAGGTCGACGTTCTCGCGGCGCGGCTCGACCGCCCACGCGGTTGGATTGTCAAGCAGGCGCTCGCAGACTTCATCGCGCTTGAAGAGCGGCGGCATAGGATGACGCTCGATGCGATAACGGACGTGGACGCCGGGCGAGTCGTCGACCACACCGATGTCGACCTTTGGATCGACAGCCTGGGGACGAAGAAGCCGCTGCCGCCGCCCGCGTGAGGCTTAAATGGTCGCGTTCTGCGATCGGGGATTTGGCGCGACTTCATGCTTTCCTGGCGCCGGTGAATCCGACCGCGGCCACGCGCCTGATGGGGAGACTGAAGCAAGCTCCGAAAATGCTGCAAGTCGAACCGCGGCTCGGCGCATCGCTGCTGGAGTTCGCTCCTCGGGAGGTGCGGCGCATGCTCGTGGACGACTACGAGCTTCGATACGAGGTGGCGGACGATCTGGTGATAGTGCTGAGGCTGTGGCATACGCGTGAAGATCGCTGATCGTAGACGGCGCTCATGAGCGTTCGCCTGACGCCGCTGTCGAGCGGAATCCGCCGATGCGCCGCTGCGCTTGGCGGCTCGTTCTAGCACTGTAACGTCGAGCTTTCGACCCGACGCGTCTTTAGAAGGATCGCGACACCGATCAACGCCACGAGCGTCAGCAGTCCGAACGTCTGCGCGTAGCTGCCGACGAACCCGTAGGCGACCGCGAACAGTGCCGGCCCGCACAGGATGCCGAGAAAGTTGAACGCGATGGCGCCGCTGGTCGCGATGCCGACCTGCCCCTTCGGGGCGACGCGTGCGACTTCGGCGATGAACATGCCGGTCCAGCCGACGGCCGAGGCGCCCAGACAGACGAGCAACAGATAGAGCCCGGTGCGCGGCCACCCGGGGCCGAGCAGCGCGGTGATCGCGCACATCACCGCGGTCGCGCAACCGATCAGCGCGAGCGGCTTCAGCGCGCTGCCCAGGCGATCGGCGTAGATGCCGAACAACACGCGCGAGACGACGCCCGACAACTGCACGAGCGAGAGCAGCAGCCCCGCCTGGACCAGTCCCACACCGAACTCGGTCACCAGCATCGTGACCGTGAACGACGTCACGCACAGTTGCGTGAACGCATAGAAGAATGCGGCGAGCGAGAGGCCACGCAGTACTGGGTGGCGCCAGACGACCGGTAGCCCGCCGAGCGGGTCCTGCACCAGGCGCACGCCCGGCGTGCGATCGTCGTCCCAGGTCGCGCGCGCGGGAGCCAGCACGGCGATCGAGAGCAGTGCAATCGTCGCCACGGTGGCGAACGCCCATTGCGGACCGACGGCGAGCGTCGTCGAGGGCATCAGGAACGCCGCCGAGACGACGCCGAGCGGCACGCCGGTCTGCTTCAGCGAAAACAGCAGATTGCGGTTCGCCGGGTCGGTGAAGCGGTTCAGCGCGTGGCTCGATGCCGGCGTCGTCGGTCCGGTGCCGATGCCCATCAGCAACGAGGCGAGCGCGACGACGGCGACGTTCGGTACCATCGCGCCGAACGCGCCAAGCGCCGACAGCGCGAGGCAGTACTGCTGCGTGCGACACGCGCCGAAACGCTGCACCAGGCGCCCGCCGAAGATCACCGCGATCATCGCCCCGCCGTAGACCAGGCTCACCTGGAAGCCGATCAGTGCCGGATCGACGGCGAGCACGCCGGCCATCGCCGGCGCGATCACCACCATGCTGTGCGCGATCATCACGGTGACGATCTGCACCAGCGTGGTGATGCCGAGGACGGTCAGCGGTCGGGTCTGCCAGGGAAAGGAGGGGGCCGGCGGCACGACCTCAGAGCGCTTCGGCGATCGCCTTGCCCAGGTCGACCGTCCCTGCCGTGCCGCCGATGTCGCGCGTGCGCGGGGCGCCGCTGCCGGGTTCGAGCACCTTCTCGATCGCCTTCACGATCGCCGCGCCCGCCTCGGGATGCCCGAGATGATCGAGCATCATCGCGCCCGACCAGATCGCGCCGATCGGGTTCGCGACGCCGCGGCCGGCGATGTCGGGGGCGGAGCCGTGCACCGGCTCGAACAGCGACGGGAACTTGCGATCGGCATTGATGTTGCCCGATGGTGCGATGCCGATCGTGCCGGTGCAGGCCGGGCCGAGATCGGACAGGATGTCGCCGAACAGGTTCGAGGCGACGACGACGTCGAACCAGTCAGGGTGGAGCACGAAGTTCGCTGACAGGATGTCGATGTGATACTTGTCCCACTTCACCTGCGGATAGTTGATCGCCATCGCCTCGACCCGCTCGTCCCAGTACGGCATCGTGATCGAGATGCCGTTCGACTTGGTCGCCGAGGTCAGGTGTTGCTTCGGCCGCCTGGCCGCCAACTCGAACGCGAACTTGAGGATGCGATCGGTGCCGATGCGGGTGAACGTCGATTGCTGGCTCACGACTTCGCGCTCGGTGCCCGGAAACGCGCGCCCGCCGATCGACGAGTACTCGCCCTCGGTGTTCTCGCGGATGATCCAGAAATCGATGTCGCCGGGCTTGCGATCGGCGAGCGGGCTCTTGATGCCGGGCATCAGCCGGCACGGGCGCAGATTCACGTACTGGTCGAACTCGCGGCGGAACTTGATCAGCGAATCCCACAGCGAGACATGGTCGGGTACCGTTGCCGGCCAGCCCGAGGCGCCGAAGAACAGGCAGTCGTGGCCCCCGACCTGCGCCTTCCAGTCGGCGGGCATCCACGACCCGTACTTTTCATACTGATCGCAGCCCCAGTCGAAATGGTCGAAGGCAAGCGACAGGCCGAACTTGCGCGCGGCGACTTCGAGTACGCGAACCCCCTCCGGCATCACTTCCTTGCCGATGCCGTCGCCGGGAATGACTGCGATGCGATGGGTGCTCATTGGGGCTCCAGTTGGGGGCGCGACCGAGCCCGAAATTTTAACACGCACCCCGCGCGGGAACTTTACCGGTCGCTACATGCCGGCGAGCCAGTCGACGATTGCCCGGCGCATCGCAGGCGACTCGCCGAGCGGCGCTTCGATACGGAACTCGAGCCCGGGAAAGCGCACGCCGATCGCTTCGACCATCGCCGGCAGGTCGCGTCGGAGATGACCGCCGGTGGCGAGAAACAACGGCACGACGAGCGCGCGTTCGACCCCGTCGGCATGCAGCGCCGCGGCGACTTCATCGAGCGACGGCTGCATGAACTCGAGGAACGCGAGTTCGATGCGCCGTGTCGGCTGCTGCGCCTGGAGCGCGGTGCGGATCGCCTCGAACGGCTCTGCCCAGCGTGCATCGCGCGCGCCGTGGGCGAACAGCACGAGCGGCTCGGCAGTCATCGTGCGCGCACAGACATCGCGGTAGGGTGAGCAGGCAGGGGCATGCGACGAATATACTCGCGCTATGCAATCTTCCTGCGACATTCAAGCGCCGCATTCGGTTTCGATGCGGCCGCAGCGGATGCACTGCGCGACGTGTGCCGCGATCGGCCTCGCGATGCTCGGTGCTGCCACGACGGGCTTCGCGCAAGTCACGATCGATGACCCCTGGGTCCGGGGCACGGTGACCGGCATGCGCTCGACCGGCGCATTCATGCGCATCACGTCCGCGTCGCAGACGCGCCTCGTCGGGGCTTCGTCAGCGGCTTCGCGGATCGTCGAAATCCATCAGATGACGACAGTCGACAACGTGATGCGCATGCGCGCGGTGGACGCGGTGCCGGTCGCGCCGGGTAGGCCGCTCGAGCTTCGCCCGGGCGGCTACCACATGATGCTTGTCGACCTGACCGGGCCGCTCGAGAAGGGTGCCACGATACCGATCACGCTGACCTTCGAAGGCAAGGACGGCAAGCGCGAACAGGTGGCCGTGCAGGCGCAGGTCCGTCCGGTGACCGCTGAGGCGAAGAAAAGTGGCCGCGAGGGAGCGCACGAGAGCCATCGCGCGATGGGTCACCCGCGCTAGCCATCGTGCGCCGTACGCTACCCAGGTCGGTCATCGATACGCAGCGTCGTCGTGCGCTCGTGCGCGGCGCGCAGTTCGCGCTGTCGGCCCTCGCCATGGCCGGCACTGGCTCGATGCTGGTCGCTTGCGGTGAAGCGCAGAAGCCGGCGTTTCGCTCGATCGATGTCACCGGAGCGAATTTCGGACAAGGCTTTGCGCTGACCGACTTCAACGGCCAGCCGCGTACGCTCGCCGACTACAAGGGCAAGGTCGTCGCGGTGTTCTTCGGCTTCACCCAGTGCCCCGATGCGTGTCCGACTGCGATGCTGAAACTGGCGGAAGTGTCGAAAGCGCTCGGCGCGGACGCCGGGCACCTGCAGGTGGTCATGATCACGCTCGACCCCGAGCGCGACACGCCCGAGCTGTTGAAGAACTACGTGCCGGCGTTCGATCCCTCGTTCACCGGCCTGTACGGCACGCCGGCGCAGATCGCCGAAACCGCAAAGTCGTACAAGGCCTACTACAACCGGGTGAAGGGGGCGGGTGCGCAGAGCTACACGATCGATCACTCGACCTTCACCTATCTTTACGACCCCCAGGGGCGGTTGCGACTGATGGCGCGGCACGAGATCGACACGAACGATCTGACGGCTGACGTGAAGGCGTTGATGCGCGGTTAATCGCCCGCCTGTCCGCACCACCAGTCAGTCGTGCAGCCGCGTCACCGACACCCAGCGTCCACGTCCCCCGAGGTTCAGGCGCTCGATGGTGAACGCGTGGTCGAACGCGTCGATCAACGTCGTGCGCAACGCCGGATCGTCGGGCGCGCCGACCAAAAGGATCTTTCCGTGCGCCATCACGACGACCCGATCGGCGGCAAGCGCGAGCGTGGGATCGTGCAATACCGTGGCCACCGCAGTACCGGCGCGCGCCAGAGCGACGATGCATCGGATCACCGCGCGCTGATGCGGCGCATCGAGATGCGTCGTGGGTTCATCGAGCAGCATCACCGGCGCGTTCACTGCGAGGGCACGCGCGAGCAGCACGCGCTGCCGCTCTCCTCCCGACAATTCGCTCAGGCGGCGCTCGGCGAAGCAGGTGCATTCGGTATCGCGCATGGCCGCCTCGACCAGGGTCTCGTCGTGCCCATCGGGCGCGCCGAACAGGCCGTGGTGCGGCAATCGACCGAGGCGCACGATGTCGCGTACGGTGACTTCGCTGTCGGCATCGCCTTGCTGCGCGAGCCACGCGAGACGACGCGCGCGCTCGCGCTCGGACAGCGTCGTGATCGACTGACCGCACAGCGTGACGGTGCCGCGGTCGAGTTTGCACAAACCGGCCAGGGCGGCGAGCAGCGTGCTCTTGCCCGCGCCGTTCATGCCGACAATCGCGGTCCACTGACCTGCAGGCAGGTCGAGCGACACGCGATCGAGTGCCTGCGTCCGACCCAGCGTCACGCTCACTTCGCGCGCACTGAGCGCGATCTGCGGGGCGAGCGGGAACGCCACAGCGTTTGTCGACATCGCTAGAGCGCCCGGCGTCGCCGCAGCAGGGCGAGCAGATAGATGCCGCCGAGCACCGCGGTCAACACGCCGACCGGAAGCTCCTGCGGGGCGATCACGAGTCGGGCGGCGACGTCTGCGGCAAGCAGCAACACGCCCCC
>JACMMK010000320.1 GCA_014379045.1 Burkholderiales bacterium | reverse complement strand
GGAATCGTCGCGGCGCTCGCGAATGACTCGGGGGGGTTGAACAGGCGCGTTTCGTTGAGGATGGATTCGATCGCCGACATGACTTCCTCCTTGACCCGGGCAGCGCCGGAGACCTGCGTGTGCACCGTGACGCGCCCCGACTGCCGAAAGATGTTGTTATGGTGAAGATGGAATCACTAATCGTCCGGGCTGTAAAGCGACCACGCCCATCGCACCGACGGTCGACGGCGAGATTCACATCCGGGGCGACGCTGCGGTACACTTTGCTTTCCATGGCGGGCCTCCCCGCATTGCAGCGTAGTGAAACTGGTCAGGTCCGGAAGGAAGCAGCCACAGCTATTCACTGCAAGTGCCGGGGGTCGGGCTCGCCACCCCCATTCAATTATCGTGTGGTGCGGACGACCTTGAAAACGGCAACCCGGGCACTCTTCGTTGCCGCAGCCTTGCTGGTGTGTCCGGCAACGCATGCCGTCGACGCCATCTCGCTCGAAGTCGGCGAGTCCGATTCGAGTTTCAGCGACGTCAATTCGTTCCGACTCGGCGCGCAGTGGAACTGGCAGTCGAAGTGGCTCGCTGTGGGAAACTGGTATCTCGGCGGGTACTGGGATGTCAGCGCCGCGTACTGGAGCAACGATTCCGACAGGGCGATCCGGACTTCGAGTGACCTCATCGATCTCGGCGTGACACCGACGCTGCGCTGGCAGCAGGCGCAGCGCTCGTCGATCGCGCCGTTCGTCGATCTCGGGTTGGGGTTGCGCTACCTGTCGGAAGATTCGATCACGACCTTGCGCGATCTCTCCAGCAATTTTCAGTTCGGCAGCGTGCTGGGTGTCGGGGTACGTCTCGGTGCGCGCCATGCCTACGAGTTGTCTTACCGGTACGAGCACCTGTCCAATGCTGGGTTGAAGCAGCCAAACAACGGCATCAACTTCCAGTCGTTGCGCCTGCGGTATCACTTCTGATTCGACGCCCTCCGGCATGACCCAGGCGCTCGCCAGAAAATGGCGACCCCGAGGCTTCTCCGAGCTGACCGGACAGGAGCATGTCGTGCGCGCGCTCGCCAATGCGCTCGATCGCGGACGCCTGCATCACGCCTACCTGTTCACAGGCACGCGTGGGGTCGGCAAGACGACGCTCGCACGCATCCTTGCGAAGGCGCTGAACTGCGAACGCGGCGTGTCGAGCACACCGTGCGGGGTGTGCGACACCTGCGGTCAGATCGACGCCGGACGCTTCGTCGACCTGATCGAACTCGATGCGGCCTCGAATACCCAGGTCGACAACATGCGCGAGCTTCTCGACAACGCGATGTACGCGCCGACCGCAGGTCGCTACAAGGTCTACATCATCGACGAAGTGCATATGCTCTCGCGCTCGGCGTTCAACGCGATGCTGAAGACCCTGGAAGAACCCCCGGAGCATATGAAGTTCATTCTCGCGACCACCGACCCGCAGAAGATCCCGGTGACGGTGCTGTCGCGCTGCCTGCAGTTCAACCTGAAGAACATCCCGCCGCCACAGATCGCCGCGCGCCTCGAACACGTGCTGCGCGCCGAGACGTTCGTGTTCGAGCCGGCGGCGTTGCAGCTGATCGCACGCGCCGCGCAGGGAAGCCTGCGCGATGCGCTGTCGTTGACCGACCAGGCGATCGCGCACGGCGCCGGTAAGGTCGAAGAAGCCGCCACGCGCGAGATGCTGGGCGTCATCGATCAGCGCTACCTGTTCGACCTGCTCGCCCACGTCGCCCGTGCGCAGGGCCCGGCACTGATCACGGAGATCGACGCACTGGCCGAGCGGGGCGTGGGCTTCGAGGGAGCGTTGCGCGAGCTCGCTGCGATCCTGCACCGGCTCGCGGTGATCCAGCTCGTGCCGACGGCGCTGCGCGACGACGATCCCGACGCGGCGGTGTGGCGCGAACTCGCCGGTCTGTTCAGCGCGCAGGAAGTGCAGCTGTGCTATCAGATCGCAATCCAGGGTGTGGAGGAGATCGGGCTCGCTCCCGACGAGCAGGCCGGCTTCTCGATGGCGCTGCTAAGGATGCTTGCGTTCGCGCCCGAACAGGCTGGCAACGAGACCGGTGCGGTAACGACGCAGCCGCCTTCGGTTCCGGCGCCGACTGCGTCGCGGCAGGAGAAGGGAGTTCGCGCGGCAACGTCGATGCGTGCACTCGTCGCGGGCGGGGCAG
>JACMMK010000319.1 GCA_014379045.1 Burkholderiales bacterium | reverse complement strand
TCCGCGCGTTCGCACCGCGCACCGCGCCCGCGCCCGTGAGAACGCTCGCGCGCTGGATCGGCCGGTTGCTGCTGCTCGCCTTCGCGTGCCTGTTCGCGTGGCAGCTATGGCTGTTCGGGCACGTGCTCTACTGGAACTACGCGAACCCGAGCGAGACCTCGTTCATGCGTATGCGTCTGAACGAACTGCAGCGCGCCGATCCGAAGGCGCGCTTGCGCCACCAGTGGCTGCCGTACGCGCGCATCTCGATGCACCTCAAGCGCGCGATCGTGGTCGCCGAGGACGACAAGTTCGTCGATCACGAAGGCTTCGACTGGGACGCGATCCAGAAGGCGTTCGAGCAGAACCTGAAGCAGGGGCGCGTGATCCGCGGCGGCTCGACGATCAGCCAGCAGCTCGCGAAGAACCTGTTCCTGTCCGATGCGCGCACCCCGTGGCGCAAGCTGCAGGAGGCGGCGATCACCCTGATGCTCGAGCAGACCTGGAGCAAGCGCCGCATCCTCGAGGTCTACCTGAACGTGATCGAATGGGGCAACGGGGTGTTCGGTGCCGAGGCCGCCGCGCGCCACTATTTCGGCATATCGGCGGCACAGCTGTCGCCGGAGCAGGCGGCGCGTCTGGCCGCCATGGTGCCCAACCCGCGCCTCTACGATCGCTCCCGCGGCTCGCGCTGGCTCGGGCGCTACACCGAGATCATCCTCGCCCGGATGCCGCGCGCGCAGGTGCCGTAGCCCTGTGCCGAACCGTGGCGCATACAATCGCGCCACATTTCGAACGGGTGCGCCGAGCTGATGAACGACGTCGACGAACCGCGCAGCGTGCAGGAAAGCCTGCAGGAGATCACCGATCTGCTGCGGCGCCAGCGCGTCGTCGAATCGCTCGCGCATCGCGAACACGAGGGGCGCAGCGGCGGCCCGCACGAACGCCAGCCGCTGGTCGATTCGCTGGTGCACAAGCAGAACGAGGCGTTGCTGCAGACCAAGCTCGATGCGCTGCATCCGGCCGACGTCGCGCTGATTCTCGAGGCGCTGCCGCTCGCCGACCGTCTGCGCGTGTGGCAGCTGG
Organism: Burkholderiales bacterium; assembly: GCA_014379045.1. Lineage (GTDB taxonomy): Bacteria > Pseudomonadota > Gammaproteobacteria > Burkholderiales > CAIKXV01 > CAIKXV01. The sequence goes on along the minus strand of JACMMK010000319.1, from coordinate 4,011 downwards.
TCAAGGCCGACCGCGACGGCGAGATCCTGCTCGAGGTCTCGGATGCGGTGCGCGAGACGCTGATCGCCGACATGGATCGCGGCGAACTCGTCGCCGCGACCGAGCAGCTCGATACCGACGAGATCGCCGACCTCGCGCCCGACCTGCCCGACGAGGTCATCGCCGACCTGTTCAAGTCGCTGTCGGCGGACGAGCGCGAGCAATTGCGCGAAGCGTTGTCGTATCCCGAGGACAGCGTCGGCGGGTTGATGGATTTCGAGATGGTGACGATCCGTGAGGACGTGACGATCGAGGTCGTGCTGCGCTATCTGCGCCGTCTCGATGAACTGCCGAGCAACACCGACAAGCTGTTCGTCGTCGATCGCAAGGGCGGGCTGCGCGGCGTGCTGCCGCTCAAGAAGCTGCTGGTGAACGAACCCGAAGTCGAAGTGTCGGCGCTGGTCGACCGCAACGTCGTCAGTTTTCGCGCCGACGACGATGCGCGCGACGCGGCGACCGCGTTCGAGCGCTACGATCTGATCTCCGCGCCGGTGATCGACGATCAGGGCGAGGTCGTCGGTCGGCTGACGGTCGATGTCGTCGTCGACTACATCCGCGAGGCGTCGGAGGCCGAGCGCCTGCAGGCGAGCGGGTTGCGCGAGGAAGAGGACATCTTCGCCCCGGTCTGGGACAGCCTGAAGAACCGCTGGACCTGGCTCGCGGTGAATCTGGTGACCGCGTTCATCGCCTCGCGCGTGATCGGCGCGTTCGAGATGTCGATCGAGAAACTGGTGGCACTCGCCGCACTGATGCCGATCGTCGCCGGCATCGGCGGCAACGCCGGCAACCAGACGATCACGATGATCGTGCGCGCGCTCGCGCTCGGCCAGCTCGGGATGGAGAGCGCGCGCAAGCTGTTCATCAAGGAGATCACGATCGCGCTGATCAACGGGCTGGTCTGGGGCACCCTGGTCGGTGTGGTGGTCTGGCTGTTCTATCGCAACGTCGCGCTGTCGCTGGTGATGGTGGCGGCGATGACGCTGAACCTGTTGCTCGCCGCGCTCGCCGGCGTGCTGATTCCGCTCGGCCGGCGCTGGCTGCAGAAAGACCCGGCGATGGGCTCGTCGGTGCTGATCACCGCGCTGACCGACAGCGGCGGGTTTTTCATTTTCCTCGGCCTGGCGACGGTGTTCCTGATCTGAACGCCCCGGCAGCGATGAACACGAATCGGCGGGGTATGCTCGGCCGGGCTCGGAGAGTAATCTTCGAACGCCGTGGTCGACCGGGGCGAGGCGCCGTGCAAGGCCGCCGCGAACCTCGGCAGTGCGTCCGCGCATCTGCGTCTGCTCCCCTTGCACACTCCTTTTGAAGGAAGAAAAAAATGAACGCTCGTCTGAAGTTACGTCTTCGTCTGTTTCTGTGCACGATGGTCATGCTGGGGCTGTCCGGCTGCGCGATGCTCGGGATGTCCGCCGAGCCGGCGCGGGTCGCCGATGGCGTACTCGTCGATGCCAAGGGCATGACGCTCTATACGTTCGACAAGGATCCAATGGGCAAGAGCGTATGCAACGGCGGTTGCGCGAAGAACTGGCCGCCGCTGATGGCGACCGCGTCGGACAAGTCGAGCGGCGATTATTCCGTCGTCACGCGCGAGGACGGCAGCCTGCAATGGGCGATGCGCGGCAAGCCGCTCTACACCTGGATCAAGGACACGAAGCCCGGGGATCGCACCGGCGACCGCGTCGGCAACACGTGGTCGATCGCGCGTCCCTGAGTTCTAATTCCAACGCTGGCGCGGGCGTCGACGAGTTCGGCGTCCGCGACGCACGCGTCGGGGCGGTGCTGCGGTTCGCCCCTGGCGCCTTCCGGATATCGCCATGCTGATCAAGCGCCCTGCTGACATTCCCCCCTCGGAAATCACGCCGTTGCAGACGTGGCGCGCACGACGGCGTTTTCTGCAGCAGGCCAGCGCCTTCGCCGTCGGTGCCGGCGCGCTTGCAGCGCCTCTGCCGCTGCGCGCGCAGACGCGCGAAAAGCTGGCCGGCGTGCGCCCGAGCCCGTTCAGCATCAAGGAACCGCAGAACACCTACGAACAGATCACCTCGTACGTTAACTTCTACGAGTTCGGTACGGACAAGGCGGACCCGCTGCGCAACTCGAAGGCGTTCAAGACGCGTCCGTGGACGGTGGCGGTCGAAGGCGAGGTGAAGAAGCCGCGCACCTTCGGCATCGAAGACCTTCTGAAGCTGGCGCCGATAGAAGAACGCATCTACCGCCTGCGCTGCGTCGAGGCGTGGTCGATGGTCGTGCCGTGGGCCGGTTATTCGCTGTCGGAGCTCATCAAGCAGGTCGAACCCACCGGTAACGCGAAGTTCGTCGAGTTCCATACGCTGCTCGACCCGCAGCAGATGCCGGGGCAGAAGGCGGCGGTACTGCAGTGGCCGTATGTCGAGGGCTTGCGGCTGGACGAGGCGATGCACCCGTTGACGCTGCTCGGACTCGGGCTCTACGGCGAACTGCTGCCCAACCCGAACGGCGCTCCGGTGCGCCTGGTGGTGCCGTGGAAGTACGGCTTCAAGAGCGGCAAGTCGATCGTGCGTATCCGGTTCGTGGAAAGGATGCCGACGACCGCCTGGGTGCGCTCGGCGCCGCACGAGTACGGTTTCTACTCGAACGTGAACCCGAAGGTCGACCATCCGCGCTGGACCCAGGCGCGCGAACGCCGGATCGGCGAGTTCTTCAAGCGCGAGACCCTGATGTTCAACGGGTATGCGGAGCAGGTCGCCTCGCTCTACGACGGGTTGGATCTGCGCAAGTTCTACTGAGGCTGCCTGCGTAGCGCGCGGATCGGCAAGGGCGCGTGGGAGTGCAGCGCGCGCGGCGCTGACCGAGGGCTGACCCGACGTGCGGGTTCCCGTTACTCGGCGCACGAAGTTTCACGTGGAGTCGATCGTTCTCGCGCACGACTTCACGGCCGCCGGCACCTAGTCTCGTCGCTGCTGTAGCGAAGATTGGCTTCGCTCGCCGCCGGAGATTGACTCCGGTGCCCTCGCGCATCTCGCGCGAGAACCGTAGCGCCTTCGACGTCGTCGCGCGCGCTGCGGTGTTCACCCCTCGGGGACGTTCACGTCCCTCCGGGGGGCCGTGCGTCCCCTTTTTCTCGGAGGACGCATGGATCCGTGGTTCATGGAGTCGTATCTGCGGTGGCTGGGACAGGCGAGCGACGAGGAACTCGTTCGACGCAAGGACGAGGTGGCAGTGGCGTTGCTGCAGGCGGGTATCGATTCGCAACTGAGCCGGGTGCTGTCCGACCTGCTCGGCGAGGAAGTCGATGCGCGCGAGCAGGTCGCGAAGGTACGACGCGGGCAGTGGCGCGTGGTGCAATCGCGGTCCCGCTCGGACCAGTCGGAAGACGCGTGATGGGTCGCCTCGGCGAGTGGCATCGGCGCTGGCGGGGCGATCGCTGGTTGCAGGACCTTCAACGCCTGCAACGGTGGCGCGTGTGGTGGTGGTTGTGGCGCCTGCGCTTTGCGCGCTGGTGGTCGAACCGCTGATCATGTGCACTTCATCACCGGGGTCGATGACTCGATGGCGCGGCAGTAGTGGAACGTCGGTGCACTAAAGCAGCACGCAGCACGGCCGGGGGAGAAAATCCCCCGGCCGGTTTCTGATTCATGCGGATGCGGACGATCTTGCGTCGAATGCGCGCGCTCCATCACGCCGGCGTATCGGTTCGGGTCGACGCAGCGTTCACCCGCGAGGCGGCTGCCTGCGCCGCGCCGTTGGCAACCCGCACGGCGTGCGGCGCCCGCAGCACGGTGATGGACTGTGCTGCGCAGACTGGAGAGAATCGGACATCTTGAATCCATCGACGCTCGACAGCCGTGCGGTTGAAGAAAGGGTCGCGCCTGCGCCGCGCGACCCTCTGCTGGGATGGGCTGGGCTCGACGTCGCGGGGCGGGTGATTTCCGTCGGTGGCACGCTCGCGGCGAGCGGGCCGTTGCGGGTCGGCGAGCCGCTTTCGCGCGCGCT
>JACMMK010000318.1 GCA_014379045.1 Burkholderiales bacterium | reverse complement strand
GTCTCGGCCTCGCCGTCACCGATCACGCACGCGACGAGAAGATCCGGATTGTCGAATGCCGCGCCATGCGCATGAGAGAGCGCGTAGCCCAACTCGCCGCCTTCATGGATCGAGCCGGGAACTTCCGGTGTTGCATGGCTGCCGATGCCCCCGGGAAACGAAAATTGCCGGAACAAACGCCGCATCCCTTCGGCGTTGCGCGCGAGGTGGGGATAGTGCTCGGTGTAGCTGCCTTCGAGCCAGGTGTTTGCGACGAGCGCCGGGCCGCCATGTCCAGGCCCGGTGATCAGGATGACGTCGAGATCGCGCTCCCGGATGACACGGTTCAGATGCGCGTAGAGAAAGTTGATCCCTGGGGTGGTGCCCCAGTGGCCGAGCAGTCGCGGCTTGAGGTGCGCGATCGAAAGCGGCTCTCGCAGCAACGGATTGTCGAGCAGGTAAATCTGCCCGACCGACAGGTAGTTGGCCGCGCGCCACCAGGCGTCGATCAGATCGATCTGCGCCTGGTCCGCGCCCGCGGCAGCAACATGGGAACTGCTCTGCTGGATACTGTCGTCTGGATGCATGGCTGCCTTTCCCCTCCAGCGCGCATCAAGTGCGCCCGTTCGGGGGCATGCAACCTGCCGCTGCGTCGGTCGCGCGTTACCTCACCGCCACGCGACCGGCGCGCGTATTCATGTGATGTGCAATCAGTGCGCGCTCATCGGCCGACGGCGCCTGAACACGAATGCGCCCGCCATCAGTCCGCCTGCGATCAACGGCAACGACCCCGGCAATGGCACCACCCGGACGTCCGACGAGATCGTCACGTCGCCTGCCGCCACTTCCCCGTTGTCGCCGACCTCGCCGATGTACAGGAACAGCCCGGCAGTCGATACCGCGGAGGTCAGATTGAAGCTGAGTTCGCCGCCATCGCCCATGCTGAGGAAGCCATCGGCCGTCGGATCGGTAGTGGAGTTACCGTCGAACAAGGCCAGCGTAGCGACGCCGTTGTCGACCGCGGTGCCTGCGGGGTTGGTGCCGAACAGTTTCGGGTCGGCCGGCGCACGTTGGGCGCCGGGTGTGAACAGCGTGCCCGCGCCGAAGTTGAACACGCCCAATCCGGCGAGCCCCGACGCGCACGCTGCGGTCGCGCACGAGGTCGTCGACAGCTTGATCGCGTCCAGGTCGAACCCGCTGAACCTGCCTGGAGAGCCACCGAGCCCGAAACTGTTGTCGCGGATCGTGATCGACTGCATCGTGCCGACCCCGACGCTCGACAGGTCGGCGCGGAACACTGCCGTGCCTGCGGGGGTGCCGCCGGCGACGCCGGTGAGTTCAGTGAATACGAGCGAGGCGCCCTGCGCAGCGCCGAACGACCCTGCCAGGCCAAGAGATGCTGCAGCGCAAACAGCCATGCGACGGCGCAATGTGTGCGTGGATTTCATGAACTGTCTCCCGTGCGGCGGTCGAAAGGGGTCAGACGCTGAGGGGCGCCGCACCGCCGGTCAAGGCGCCCCTCGACAGCGACGCTACGCCGTCGCGCAGGCGCAGACAAGTGCCCTGCGTAGAACACGCGCATCCCGCGGCAGACGACGCTGGATCAGGCGCCCGGCCGCGATCACTTGCTCCCGGGTTCTCCGAGCGCTTTGCGCAGCAACTCGTCCACCACGTCGGTGAGTGAGGCCTTGCGACTCTGCGCGAGCGCGGTCACCTGCTTGATCAGTTCGTGGTCGAGCTTGACGGCGAACGGCACCAGCCCGGCGGCCTGATCGCGGCGCCGCTGTTCTCGTTTGTCGACCGCGGCGCCGGGGGCGTCGGCGGCTCGACCCGCACCGCGCTCCTGTTTCATCTGGCCCATAATCTTCGTGCCCTTCAAACGGGCGAGATCAGCGGATTTCATCGCCATGTGCGGTCCTTTCGTTCAATGGTGTCGTTCTGTTTCACTGGTGGTGCGATGGCAATCAAGTCGACGGTGTTCAAGGCAGAGTTGCAGGTCAATGACCTCGACCGTCACTACTATCAGACGCACGCGCTGACGCTGGCACGGCACCCGTCCGAGACCGACGAACGCATGATGATCCGGTTGCTCGCGTTCGCGCTCAACGCCGACCCCCAGCTGGCCTTCGGTGGCGACGTGGGCACGCAGGATGAACCGTCATTGTGGTGCAAGGATCTGACCGGCGCGATCCGGTCCTGGATCGAAGTGGGGCTGCCTGAGCCGCGGCTGTTGCGCAAAGCGGCCGGGCGCAGCGATACGGTGATGGTATATGCATACGGACGCGCGGCCGATCTCTGGTGGAACGAACACCGCAATCTGCTGAGCCCGATCGATGCGCTCGCAATATGGAAGATACCGACGACCACCAGCCTGGCACTCGCTGCCCTCGCCCGTCGTTCGATGCAGTTGCAATGCCTGGTGCAGGATGGCGACGCCACGTTCTCCGACGGCGCAACGTCGGTCACGGTCGAGCGCGTCGAGCTCAAGCCCGCGCGCTGACGACGCACCGATTGCGCTAGACTCGAACCACGGTGAACTGACCACGCAGCCCAGACGATGGCCTCACCGGGGAGGGGGCGAAAGATGCGTGGTTTCGGCGTTGGCCTGTTCGCTGTCATGCTGCTGCCCGTGCCATCGTTCGTGGTCGCCCAGCCGTACCCGGCCAAGCCGGTGCGCCTGGTTACCGGTTCGACACCTGGCGGTGGCTCCGATCTCACGGCGCGCGCGCTGCAACAGGCGCTCGTCCCCGCGCTCGGCGTGCAGGTGATCGTCGACAACCGTCCCGGCACCGCAGGCATGGTGGCGAACGAGTACACGGCCAGGCAGCCGCCCGACGGCTACACGTTGCTGCTGCAGCCGGGTTCATTCGTCACCATCAGTCCGCAGCTCAATGCCACCCCGCCGTGGGACCCGCTCAGGCATCTTGCGCCGGTGATCCAGGTCAGCACCTACGACTTCGTGCTGGTCGCGCATCCGGCGGTGCCGGCACGCAACGTGCGCGAGCTCGTCGCCATCGGCCGCACGCGTCCAGGGCTGATCTCGTTCGCCTCGACCGGTGTCGGCAGCAACTTCCAGCTCGCCGGCGAGCTGCTCAAGCTCGAGGCGAAGGTCGACATGCTGCATGTCGCGTATCGCGGCAGTCCACCCGCCGTGCTCGATCTCGTCGCCGGCCGCGTCGACACCATGTTCATCCATGTGCCGGCGGTGAAGGGGCACATCGATTCCGGTCGGCTGCGTGCGCTGGCGACCACCGGTACACGGCGCAACCCGCTGCTGCCCGACGTGCCCACCGTCGCCGAGTCGGGGTTCAAGGCCTACGAGATCAGCGGCATCGAGGGCGTGTTCGCACCCGCGGGTACGTCGCGCGAGATCGTCGTGCGCCTGAACTCGACCCTGGGCGGGTTGCTCGCCGCGCCCGAGATGAAAGCCGCGTGGGCTGCGAAGGCGATCGAGTTCGTACCGAACACGCCCGAACAGTTCGCCGCCAAGGTGAAGACCGATTTCGACAAGACCGCGGCGCTGATCAAGGCCGCTGACATCAAGCCTGAACGCTAAGCACGGAGACGCGTCATGCCAGAGCAGAACAAGACCGACCTGTCCAACCTGTCGCAGCCTCGCGACTACAAGCTGATCGTCGAGAAGGACGTGAAGATCCCGATGCGCGATGGCTCGCTGCTGTTCGCCGACGTGTTCCGGCCCGACGGGGGCGACGCGCGTTTCCCGGTGATCATGAACCTCGGTCCCTACCAGAAGGACAAGGTGTGGATACCGCCCGAAGAGTTGGAGGAAGCAGCGAACCCCTACATGAACTGGGAGACCGCCAATCCGCTCTGGTGGTGCCCGCGCGGCTACGCGCTGCTGCGGGTGGATACGCGCGGCACGGGCAAGTCGCCGGGGAAGTCCGAGCCCAGTTCGTATCAGGAGGGGCTCGACTCGTACGATGCGGTCGAATGGATCGCGCGCCAGTCGTGGTGCAACGGCAATGTGGGGGCGCTCGGCATTTCGTATCACGCGGCGTTCCAGTGGCGACTCGCGAACCTGCAGCCCCCGTCGCTGAAGGCGATCATGCCGTGGGAAGGGCGCGCCGACCAGTATCGCGACCAGGGTTACCACGGTGGCATCTTCGCGATGGGGTTCATCTCGCAGTGGGCCAACAGCACCGCGGCGCACAACCTGCTCGGCAGGCCGCGCAGCTACAACCCTGACGCGTTCAACAACAACATCCTCTGGGAGTACATGAGGAAAGACCTCGACTCCGACGAGTGGCGCAAGGTGAGCGCGCGCTGGGACCGGATCACGGTGCCGCTGTACAGCGTCGGCAACTGGGGCGGGTTCGCGATGCATCTGCGCGGCAACACCGAGGCCTTCATGCTGGCCGCGTCCCCGCACAAGAAGCTGCGCATCCACACCGGCAGTCACTTCCATCCGTTCCACGCCGAGGAAGCGCGCATCGATCAGCTCCGGTGGTTCGACCACTGGTTGAAGGGCATCGACACGGGGATCATGGACGAGCCGCCGGTGAAGCTCGAGATCCGCACCGGTGGCAGCACGAAGCCGTATGCGTTCCGCACCGAGAATGAATGGCCGATCGCGCGCACGCAGTGGACGAAGCTCTACCTGAACCTCGAACAGGACGCGCCTGCGAAAGGCGAAACGGCCGAGGGCAAGCTGGTCGATGTCGCCCCGCCCGCGCCGAAGACCATCGCCTACTCCGCGGGCCCCGGCCACTACCGTCCGGTGTCGGGACGCTCCGGCGTGTCGTTCGAAACGCCGCCGATGTCGGCGGACACCGAAGTGACCGGTCCCATCGTGCTCAACCTGTGGGTGTCGAGCACGTCGGAAGACATGGACATCTACGCGACGATCCGCAACATCGATGGCGACGGCAAGGACGTCTGCGAAGTCGGACAGCGCGGCGAGCCGGTCGGTTGCGTCACCAAGGGCTGGCTGCGGGCTTCGCACCGCAAGCTCGACGACAGACAGTCGTTGCCGTATCGGCCGTATCACGCGCACGACGAACGCTGGTGGTTGAAACCTGATGAGGTGGTCGAGTGCCAGGTGGAGATCTGGCCGACCAGCATGGTGTTCAGGAAAGGCCACAAGCTGCGTCTGGACATCACGCCCCGCGACGGGGTGGCGACGGGACACTTCACCCACTACAACGCCGACTACAACGCGGGCGCGACGAACCGGATCCATTCGGGCGGGGACCGGGCGTCCTGGCTGTTGCTGCCGGTGATCCCCGCGCAGTAACCTGCAGGCACGGGCGCACGGGCACGACCCGGGAAGGGACGACGATGAATGAAAGCAAGGTAGGGGTCGTCGGTTTGGGCAACATGGGCGGTGGCATCGCGCGCAACTTTCAGAAGAGCGGTGTGCCGTTGATGGTGTGGGATGTTTCCCCCGACGCCCGGACGGCGTTCGCCGAGGCGCGCGGGGTCGAGATCGCACCCCCCGGTGCGATGGCTGCCGCCTGCGAGGCGATCATCTTCGTCGTGCCCGCGACGCCGGAGATTGCGGCGTGTTTCGATGGCGATGCGCACGACCCAGGCGTGCTCACGCGTGCGACCGACGGCCTCGTGGTCTACGACTTCACGACCTCGGACCCGGTGCAGACCAGGGCGCTCGCCGCGCGCGCCGCACAGCGCGGCATCGCCTATCTCGATGTGGGAATGAGCGGGGGTGCCTCCGGCGCCGATGCCGGCACGCTGACCCTGATGATCGGCGGCGACAGGGCGGCGTTCGAGCGTACGCGGCGCTTGCTCGAGGTGATCGCCGACCGGATCTTCCATCTCGGGGACAGCGGTGCGGGTCACACGATGAAGCTGATTCACAACATGGTTTGCCACACGATCTTCTTCGCGACCTGCGAGGGCGGGCGCATGGCCGAGGCCGCCGGGATCAGCCTGACCGACATGATCGGTGTGTTCAACGTGGCGAACGCGCGCAGTTACGCCAGCGAAGTCCGCTTCCCGGCCCACATCCTGTCCGGCAAGTGGGATGCCCGGTCACGCGTCTACAACCTGCGCAAGGATCTGACGATGGCGGTGGCGCTCGCCGGGTCGCTCGAGGCCCAGGTGCCGTGGGGCACCCTCACCCGCGACTTCCTCGATGCCGCGATGACGCTCGGCATGAGCGATACCGATTACTCGCGACTCTACGAGCGGTACGACGAAATCCTGGCGTCGAGCCCGGCACCTCGATGATCGTGCGTTCCCTTCCTGATTCGGGGCGCGCCATGACCCGCTTTGCAGCCTGTCGCGTACGCGCGCTCGTTGTGTGGGGAGGGCGCCGTGTACCGTGGGCGCACCTCGTGGGCGCGACAGCGCCGCGATCGAGAACTTCAGGTTTCCACGCGCTGGTCCTTGTGGCGGCACTGGCCACGGTCAGTCCCGGCTTGCTCGCCGCGTCGGCCCAGGCAGGTTCGCCCGCGCCACCGACGCCGC
>JACMMK010000317.1 GCA_014379045.1 Burkholderiales bacterium | reverse complement strand
CCCTCGCGCAGCACGTCGCGCGTGCCCATCACCGCGGTCGATACCACCGGTACGCCGAGGGCCATGCTTTCCAGCAGCACGAGACCCTGCGTCTCGGTGCGCGATGCGAACACGAACAGATCGCCCGCGCGATAACAATCGAGCAGTGCGCCGTCGCGATCGAGATAACCGACGAAACGCACATTGCGTTCGATGCCGAGTGTGCGCGCCGCACGCTTCAGTGCGTTCACCGCCGGCCCCTCGCCGCAGATGACCAGCACCGGCGCGCCAAGGCCTGCGGGCAGCGTGGCGACGACCTGCACCATCATCCGCAGCAAAAAGTCGAGATTCTTCTCGAACGCGACACGACCTACGCAGACCAGCGTGGGCTGTCCGGCGGCGATGCCGTGCTGCGCACGAAAGCGCAGGCCATCGCCCCCGGACAGCCGGTCGAGGTCGACGCCAGTCGGCAGGATCGGCAGCGGCACCTCGACGCCGTACGCACGCAGGCGTTCGCTCATCGCGGTCGAGGGCACGACCACGCCGTCGAGCGCGTTGCACTGCGCGCGCGAGAGCGAGCGCGCGAGACGTGCGGTCAACATGCGCGGCACGACCGGCAGATAGTGATGCAGATACTCCTCGAACAGCGTGTGATAGGTTGCCACGCAGGGCAGCCCGTGTCGGCGCGCGAAGCGCAACCCGGCGTAGTGGGCGACGAACGGCGTCTGCACGTGCACCAAGTCGAACGAAACCTCGAGGGCGGCGAGCGCGTTGCCGAGCGCGCTCCAGCGCAACATCCTGTCCTCCGGGTCGAACAGCACCTTCGAGGCCGCGACGCGCACGACGTCGTCATCATCATCTTCACCCGATGCGGTCACGCCCGGGACCCCGGCATAGTCGGGTACCACCAGCGTCACGCGACACCCGGACGCCGCCAGTTCACGGCGGAACGTCTGGATCGACGTCGACACCCCGTTGACCCGTGGGAAGTAGACGTCCGAGATCATCAGTATGCGCAAGCGGCCCACCTCAGCGTCGGATGCGCGGAGTGTGGCGGCGCTTTGTGACGGCGAGGTGACTCGCCCGCCCCATTTCCCGCGTTGCGCAACCGGGAAGACCTCGGCCTGGGCGATTTCCGCTGCTAGACGCATGAAGTCGGCACGGTGCCGGGTCGGGCGTTCCAAGGGAAGCATTCCCGTTGCAAGCGTGAGAAGCGCACGCCCGCGATCGGACATACCACACCGCAGACGATCGCCGGGATCGGGAAACTTCGCGAGTCCGCCGGTGTCACCGGCAACGCCTCGAAAGGTCCCGTCATGAACCGCAATGTCCGTGTTCCTGCTGTCGTCTTCTTCATCGCGATGGCTCTCACTGCCGTCGAGACCCGCGCGGCATTCATTACCAACGGCGGTTTCGACACCGACGTGGTGGCGGGCGGCTTTGCCGTCGTCACGCCCTCGAGCGCGTTTCAGATCACCGGCTGGAGCGTCGTCACCTCCGGTGCGAACACCAGCGCGTCGGTCGACGTGGTGCGCGCGCCTTACTGGCAGGCGCAGTCGGGGCAGAACAGCATCGATCTGTTCGGCACCGGCACGCAACAACCCTCGTTCCTGGCGCAGACTTTCTCGGTAGGCGCGGGGCAGACGGGCAACTACAACGTCTCGTTCTGGTATTCGGTCAACACCGACAGCCCGCAGTCGCAGGGCCTGTTCGCCGATGTCGTGCAGGGGACATCGGTCGGCGGGGTCTCGGTCGCGACATCACCGACCACCTTCTCCTACGTTCGCGGGGTCGACGGCAACCCGAGCCGGGCGGACATGCAGTACCGGCTGGCGACGTTCGGCTTCGCTGCCGCCGCCGCGGGCGACTACACGCTCTGGTTCGTGGGCAATCAGGCGTTCGGCAACGCCAATCAGGGGGCGGCGCTCGACTCGGTGTCGATCGATGCAGCGGTCGTGCCGTTGCCGGGCGCGGCATGGCTGATGCTGGCCGGGCTG
>JACMMK010000316.1 GCA_014379045.1 Burkholderiales bacterium | reverse complement strand
CGCGCGCCACGACGCGTGCATCAGCGCGCGCCGACGACTTTCGATGCCGTCTCTGCCGGGCGCCGAGCCAGCAGTTCGCCGGTATCCTGCGCGTGCGTGCGGCCATGGCCCGCGTGCCCATACGCCGCGCCTGTCGTCGACGGCGGCGCATCCTGCACCTGTTCGCTGGTGCGCCCGAAGCGGCGTTCGCGCGAGCGGAAGACCTCGACCGCCGCCTGGATATCGCTCGCGCCGAAGTCCGGCCAGAGCGTCTCGGTGAACCACAGCTCGGTGTACGCGAGTTGCCACAGCAGAAAGTTGCTGATGCGGGTTTCCCCGCCGGTGCGGATGAACAGATCCGGCTCGGGCGCATGTGCGAGCGAAAGATGCGCCGCGATCTCGCTCTCGTCGACCGGCCCGCCCGGCGTGCCCCGGCGGTCGCGCTCGGCGAGCACGCGGTTGACCGCCTGGGTGATATCCCACCGGCCGCCGTAATTCGCGGCGACCGTCAGCGTCATGCGTCGATTGCCGGCGGTGGTCGCCTCGGCGTCTTCGATCAGGGCTTGCAGACGCGGCTCGAACCGTGCGCGATCGCCGGCAACCCGGAAGCGCACGCCGTGCTCGTGCAGGCGCGACACTTCCTGCTCGATCGCAGTGGCGAACAGTTCCATCAGTGCCGACACCTCGTCGGCAGGCCGACGCCAGTTCTCGCTGCTGAAGGCGAACAGCGTCAGGTACTCGATGCCCGCTTCACCGCACGCCTGCACCGTCGCGCGCACCGCGTTGGCACCCTTGCGATGTCCGGCGATACGCGGCAGCAGACGTTGCCGCGCCCAGCGCCCGTTGCCGTCCATGATGATGGCGACATGCCGCGGAACAATGCCTGCAGACCCTACGGCCTCGGGCGAGTCATGGTGTCGGAACATCGGGTCAGACCGCCAGCAATTCGGCTTCCTTGATCTGGAGCGCCTTGTCGATTTCCGAGATGAATCGATCGGTGAGCTTCTGCACGTCTTCCTGCGCCCGACGCTCTTCGTCTTCAGCGACCTTCTTGTCCTTGACCAGCGCCTTCAGCTCGGCGTTGGCGTCGCGCCGGATATTGCGCACCGCAACCTTCGCATTCTCGGCCTCACCGCGCACGACCTTGATGAGATCGCGCCGGCGCTCTTCGGTCAGCGACGGCATCGGCACCCTGACCAGATCCCCGGTCGTCGACGGGTTCAAGCCGAGGTCCGAGTCGCGAATCGCCTTCTCGATCACCCCAGCCATCTTCTTCTCCCAGGGCGTGACCCCGATCGTGCGGGCATCGATCAGGGTGATGTTCGCCACCTGCCCGAGCAACGTCGGCGCGCCGTAGTAGTCGACCTGGATGTGATCGAGGATGCCGGGATGCGCCCGACCGGTGCGCACCTTGCCGAGGTCGACCTTCAGCGCATCGACGCTCTTCACCATTTTCTGTTCCGTGTTCTTCTTGACCTCTGCAATCATCGATCGCTCCCGGCGGATCAGGAATGAACCAGTGTGCCTTCGTCTTCACCCAGCACGACACGCTTCAGCGCGCCCGGCTTGAAGATGCTGAATACACGGATGGGCAGGTCCTGGTCGCGGCACAGCGTGAGCGCCGTCGCGTCCATGACCTTCAACTGCTTGTTCACCGCTTCGTCGAAGGACAGCGCTTCGTATCGGGTCGCGAGCGGATTGCGCTGCGGGTCGTCGGTATAGATGCCGTCGACCTTGGTCGCCTTCAGCACGACCTCGACCCCCATCTCCATGCCGCGCAGTGCCGCCGCGGTATCGGTGGTGAAGAACGGATTGCCGGTGCCGGCGGCGAAGATCACGACGCGCCCTTCCTCGAGATAACGCATTGCTTTGCCCCGGATGTAGGGTTCAGCCACCTGTTCGACCGTCAGCGCCGACTGCACCCGGGTCTCGATGCCGGCCTTGCGCAACGCGTCCTGCAGCGCGAGCGCATTGATGATCGTCGCGAGCATGCCCATGTAGTCGGCGGTCGCGCGGTCCATCCCCGCCGCGCCGGGCGCCACGCCACGGAATATGTTGCCCCCGCCGATGACGATCGCCGTCTGCACGCCCAGGCGCACCACTTCGGCGACTTCCTGAACGATGCGTGCGATCGTCGGCCGATTGATGCCGAACTGGTCCGGCCCCATCAGCGCCTCTCCCGAGAGCTTCAGCAGAATGCGCCGGTAT
>JACMMK010000315.1 GCA_014379045.1 Burkholderiales bacterium | reverse complement strand
GATGAACAGATGCGCCTGCGCCTTGCGCGCGGCGGACGTGATGTCCTCCATCGTCGCACCCGGGCGTCCGTAGCCGATGTTCGCGGCGATCGAGCGATGCAGCAGCGAAGTGTCCTGCGTGACCATGCCGATCGCCGCGCGCAGGCTCTCCTGTGTGACCTGCGCGATATCCTGCCCGTCGATGCGGATCGCACCATGCTCGAGTTCGTGGAAGCGCAGCAGCAGGTTGACCAGCGTCGACTTGCCCGCCCCGGAGCGCCCGACCAGACCCAGCCGCTCGCCGGGCCGGATCGTCAACGACAGGTCGTCGAGCACGCGCCGGCCGTCGTCGCGGCCGTAGGTGAAGGTGACGGCTTCGAAGCGGATCTCGCCGCCGCGCGGCGCAGCGTTGACCACCAGCTCGCGCGCCCGCGCGCGATCGGTCAACGTGTGGGGGACCGCGATCGTCTCCATGCCTTCCTGCACGACGCCGATGTTCTCGAAGATCCCGGTCACCTCCCAACTCACCCAGCCGGCGACGTTGGCGATCTGCCAGGCGAGCGGCAGTGCGGTAGCGACGAGCCCGGCGCCGATCACGCCGTCGCTCCACAGCGTGATGCCGATCGCGGCGGTCGAGGTCAACAGCAGCGCGTTCATCGCCGACAGAATCAGCATGAAACGCGTGATCAACCGCATATGCGCCGCCATCGCGGCCGTGTGCTCGTCGATCACCTCGCGCACGAACGCGTCTTCGTCGCGCGCGCGTGCGAACAGCTTGACCGTGAGGATGTTCGTGTAACTGTCGACGACGCGCCCCATCACCATCGAGCGCACTTCCGAGCTCGCTTTGGCGAGATCGCGCATGCGCGGCACGAAGCGACGCAGGAAGAACACGTAGCCGACGAACCACAGCAGCGTCGGCACCGCGAGGCGCCAGTCGACCAGGGCCATCAGCCCGAGCGAGGTGACGCCGTAGATCACGATGTACCAGATCGCACGGAGGCTGCTCACCACGCATTCGCGCAGGGCGTTGCTGGTCTGCATCACGCGGTTGGCGATGCGCCCGGCGAAATCGTTCTGGAAGAACGACCACCCCTGACGCACGACATGCCAGTGACTCTGCCAGCGGATCAGGCTGGTGACGCCCGGCAGCACCGCGTTGTTGCGCACGAGGCTGTCGGCGAGCATCGCGAGCGGGCGTCCGATCAGGATGATCGCCGCCATCACGAGCAGCATCGGCATCGCGGCACTGAACGCAGCGGCGCGGTCGTCGGTCTCCATCAGCGACACCAGCTTGCCGATGAATACCGGAATCGAGGTATCGATCAGCGCGACCACGAGCCCGGTCCCGAACATCGCCAGATAGAGGCCGCGCGTCTGCCGGATGAAGTGCCAGTAGAAGGCGACCAGGCCTGCCGGCGGCACGCCCGTAGGCGGGGCGGTCGGTGCGACGCGGGATTCGAAGAACGCGAACATCGGATGACTCGATCGCACCGTACCCGAGGCGCCGCGGGCCGATATCGAGGCGGAGTATCGAGGCGGCGCCGGCGGCGGGCGATCAGGAATAACTTGGGCCCGCATTATCCGTCGTCCGGGTGAAACCCGTGGTCAGCGTTCGCTCGTCTGGCGCTGGCCCGGCACGAAGGCGACCGGCGCAAACCGCTCCTGCAGGAATTTTCCGTGGACGATCAGCGCCTCGGCGTCGTCGCGCAGCGCGTCGTCGGCGATCCGGCGCAGGCTGCTGTCGAGCAACGACAGCTGCTCGGTCAGCAGCACGTTGGCACTCTTGTTGCCCTCGAGCTTGGCGACACTGGTGAAGCCTGCCGGCAGCAGCAGGTAGTTCGAGACCGTCTCCGGCAGGTCGCGCGTCACCGCTGCGGTGACCACCTGCGCATGCTGGAATTCGGCGCCGCTGCTGTCGCCCCACTGCTGCAGCCGCGGCAGCAGTTCGCGCACGGTGTCACGGATCGATTCGAGCCGTCGCAGCGCGTCCCCGGGGACGCGCTTGCCGACAGTGTCGATCAACCGGTCGAGTTGTTCGACCAGACTGCCGCGCAACATCGCCGAGCGCGCGCGCAGCGCGGTGGCGGTGTCCTCCGGGAACAGCAGCGCGCCGCCGGCGTAGAGCGCGATCGTGATCACCCACCACAGGCGGTCGATCACGCCGGTGAAGAACAGTCCGAGACCGATCAGCGCGAACGCGCAACCGGCGATGTTGCGGTTGCTGAACACGTACAGCAGCAAGCGATTGGTCAGCGACAACGGTCCCATCGGCTCACCCGGCCGGGCGCACGCGTGCCGACGCCGCGAGGTTTGGACGGTGCGCGTGCGCGTGGCTATTGATAACTGCGGATGTCCTTGAACACCCGGGCAAGCGAGTCGGCCTTGCGGCCATCGAAGATGCGCCCGCCGGTCAACTCGGCCAGCTTGGTCAGTTCGGCCTGGTTGGCATCGCCGAACAGCACGGCAAACACCCGGATGTCGCGGCTGCGCTGATCGAGCGTGCGATACCAGCGCGCGAATTCGTCGAAGCCGATGCCGTCGCGATTGTCGCCGTCGGTCATCAGGACGATCGAGTAGTAGCGTTCGCGCTGATCGCCGCGGCGGCGCTCGAGCGCTTCGATATACGCCTGGCGGAGCGCGGTGTAGATCGCGGTGCCGCCCGCCGCCGACATCTTGTTGAGCGCGTCCTGCAGCGGTTGCAGCAGCGCCGCGTTGCGCTCGGTGGCGGCGCCGAGTTCGAGCACCCGCGCCTTGCGCGGGCGATCGCTGAACTCGATCACCGAGATCCGTTCGCGCCCGCGGAAGGTGGCGAAGCGGCCGGTCAGCGACCCATCGCCGGCGACCAGCGTGCTCATTGCCGTACGCAGTTGTGTCAGACGATCGCCAGCCATCGAGCCGCTCGTGTCGAGCACGAAGGTGGCGTCGGCGGGCAGGCGCAGTTCGTTGGCGAACGCCAGCAGAATCGCATCGATGACTTCGAGCGAACGCGGAAACGCGATCTCGACGAGCGTCGCCGGATAGAGATCGCGTCCCTCGGTTACATCGGGGTTGATCGGCTTGCGGAACGTCTGCACCGCGATCGCGCGCTGGAACGCCGGCGCGCGCACATGCGCTAGCACCCTGTCGTACAACGCACGCTTGTCGGCATCGAGCAGCATGATCGGGTAGTCGGCGGTGACGATTCCTTCTTTCGGATAGATCAGCACCAGCGGCTCTTTCAACACGCCGCCGCGGTTGAGCGCGATCAGCGTCGAGGCGTAGTTGATCACGCCGTCGATCCGCCCCTGATCGGCGACGAACGCGTCGTTGAGCCAGCCGGAACTGCCTGCGGTCAGCTTCTGCCCGCGAAAGAACGCGGCCAGACGCTTCGCGTCGATGTCGGCGGCTTCGAGCGCGTCGCCCTTGTCCGACAACGCCGAGGCGAGCCCGAGCAGCGCACTGAAGCCGGTGTTCGAGCTGGCCGGATTGGTCATGCCGAAGGTGAGCCTGTCGCTGGCCGCGGCCTGTGCGATATCGTTCCAGGTGACGACCGAGGCATCGGTCCAGCCGAGCGCGCGCGCCTTCGAGGCCTTCAGGCCCAGCACCACTGGCGAAGTCATCGTGCGTTCGGAGGCGACGATGCGCTTGCGCACTTCGGGGACGAGCTGCGCGTAGCGCCCACTCGCGAGCCAGGTCACGTCGAAGGTGGCACCGCCCTGCAGTTGCTCGACGGCGTCGAGCGTCCCGGCATAGGTCATCTTCAGTTCGACGCCGGTCGCCTTGCGCAGGTCGGCGAGCATCGGCTCGATGTCACGGAGCTCGGAGCCCGCCAGCACCGTGAGCGTCGACCCGGCCGGGGCACGTGTGTCGTCGCGACCGCAGGCAGCGATCAGGGTCGCGAGAACCACCACCGTCGCGCCGGCAAACCAGGAACGCCATCGGCCTGGTTGCCGCGCGATCGTGCCGGTGAGCCGTCGTGGCACAGCGGCGCGGCGGCTGCCTGCGGCGAAGACCGGGCTTCGCGGCGACATCACAGGGCGACCGGCCCCGAGATGTCATCGTCCTTCAGCGCCTCGCGTGCCTTCTGGCCGCGCACCTTGTCGAGATAGGTCTCGGCGCGCCCGATCTGTTCTTTCATCAGGTCGTTGTTCTTCGCCATCGTCTCGATCGCCTTCGCGCGGAAGTTGTCCATCGCATCCATTGCGCGGAACGTCGTGTCGAACGCCTCCTTGATCTTCTCGACGCCGATCAGCGGGTTCGCGGCGAAGTCACCGGTCTTCTGCACATGCACTTCAAGCTGTTTGGCCGTGCTGACGACCAGATTCTCGATCGACCCCTTGACCCCCTGGAGCATTTCCATCACCTGGATCTGGTTGCCGGTCGCGCGTGCCACCGTCTGCGCCGTGGCCAGCGCCGACATGCCCGTGGTGGCGATGCGCGTGCACCCGTTCATCATCTCGCGTGCGGTCTTCTTCAGTACGTCCAGGCTCAGGTAGCCGTTCACGCACACGGCCTGCTGGGTGTACATGTCCTGCAGATTCTGGCGTGCATAGAACAGCACGTCCTGCTCGAGCGCGCGCGCCCGCATCGGGTCGCTCGCCTTCAGCGCCTCGACGCGCGCGGCGAGCTTCGCATCGAGTTGCTCGGAGAAGTGGATCGCGCCCTTCAGCTTCAGCATCGCCTCCCAGAGCTTGCCTTTCACATGCTCGATCTCGGTCGCATCCTTCTGCATGTCGTCGCGTGCGAGATTGACCTTCTCCAGCGCATCGCGGATCTGCGCACCGGCGGACTGGTACTTCCGGAAGTACGCCTGCAGCTTGTTGCCCCAGGGGATGATGCCGAGCAACCTGTTCGGCGCGAGCAGGTCGCCGTCGTTGCCCGGATTGAGCTGGTCGAGATGACCGCGCATCTCGCGGATCGCGGTGAACGCCGGCGAGTTCTCCATGCCGACCAGGTTGCGCTCCATGAAGCGACCGGTCATCAGCGACGCGGCGTTCGACACCTCTTCGCGGCCCAGTCTGAACGCGGAGTCGAGCCGCGCCTTGAACTCGTCGCTCTGTACGTCGGCCGACACCAGCGAGTCGATGTACTGCGTGACCTGCGTTTCGACCCGCGCGCGCGCCTCGGCGTCGAGCGGCACCATCTCGGGCGCTTTCTGTTCGCTCACCGCCTGCAACGCCTCGGGCGGGGTCAGCGCAACCATCGACGAGCCCGCATTCGCCTCTGCGCTGCCGGACTCGGACGGGCTCTGTGATCGCGATTCGGGGGCGTCTGCCATGGCGTGTCTCCTCGGGGGGCGGGTTACTTCATGCGCTGGTCGAGCGCTTCGATCAGTCGTTCCAGCAGTTCGAACGTCGGCGGGTCGACGACATCGATCAGGTTCAGCGGCGCGTCGAGCGCGGCGTCTTTAAGGTAGGCGGCGAACAGGTCGGGATTCGCCGTACGATAACCTTGGCGCGCTGCGAGGCGCTGCAGGTCGGGATCGTTCGCGAGCAGTTCGCCGAGTCGCTGCCCCGCAGGGGTGAACGGGATCAGCACGTGCTTGGTGAAGACCGTGGGCTTCGGATAGAGCAACACCATCTCCGGATTGCGCGTCTTGCGCGCGGCCATGAACTCGAGGAACTGCGACTCGTAAATCATCACCAGCGGTGTCTTGCCGATTCCGAGCGCGACGTAATCCTCGAACGGGCCGCTGCTCGAGCGTTCCTGCAGACCCTGGCGCAGAAACAGTTCGGCCATCAACGGCGCCACCTTGTCTGCCTGCTGGGTGTTCTGCAGGATGTTCATGCCGTTGGCCGAGTAGCTCGCGAGCGCAAGGTACATCGCCGCCGAGTTCGACGTGCGCGCATCGGTCGAGCTGATCGTGACCGAGCGCGCGATCTGAAACGCGCTGTTGTTCTTCAGGTCGCGCCAGCGCACGCCCTTCTCGACCAGCGCGAGATACGCCGCCATGTCAAACGTGTGGTAGTCACCGACGCGTTCGACCAGCCCGTTGGCTTCGAGCACCGGCAGCAACGAGCGCCACGACGCGATCGCCATCGCGGTGAAGAAGGTCGTGTAGGACTGGCGCACGCCCGAGATCTGCTGGATCTTGAGCGCCGCGGGCACCCCGGCGGGGAACGCGAAATCGTAGTTCTTCAGGTCTTCGCGCAACGCCTGCTGGCGTGAACCGACCTTCTCGAAGGTGACGGTGACGCCGTGCCGCGCGAGTGCGGCGACGACCTGCGCATCGGTGAAGAACGCCTCCTTCTCCGAGCCGATCAATCCACGCACCGAAACCGCCTGCGCGGCAGTGAGCGCCGTGCGATCGGCGGTGCGCTTGTCGCTCGCCGAATAATAGATCGCGAGCCCCGCACCGGCGAGCAGCGACACACTCAACAGCAAGGCGATCAGTCGCTTCGTATCCATTGCGCCTTACGGCTCGATCGTCCCTACCATAGCGAGCGGTTATACACGAAGAATCCTACAAGGAATCTTCGGTGATGCGCGTCGAAAAGTGCACGAGCCCGCCGACAAGCAATTCGCCCGAGTCCGTCGGCCGACGAGAAGGTTCGGTCATGGCGCGTCGTCACGAGGGTGTGTCCGACGCTCCGCCAGGAGGCCCAATCGGTGGTGCCGTCATTCGCCGTCGATCGGGAGCGGATTTCCGTTTCTTGACTCGGAGCCGGGCACCCGACTATCGTTGCCCGAAGGCCTCGACAAGGGCGTTAAGCGAGCGGCCTGCGGGCCGGCGAACAATCGCAATCGCAGTCATATTGCACCGACGACGCCCACGTCGTGCTCCGGGCGCAGCGGCCACGAGGTAAGCCACAGATGTTCTTGCGCGTGTTTCGAACACGGTTCGCAGCAAAGGGGTCGAGCACGCTCGACGCGGCCCACCGTGTGCTGTACGTGACCGAGGGCGACCTGCGGCTCGCGACCCCCGCTCAGCACGCGTGTCTTGCGACCGGATCGGCCTGGTACGGGCGCGTCCCCGTCGCCTGTACGGCAGGCGACACGACGACCTCGATCCTGTGCTGGGAGTTGTCGGCCGACTCCGCGACGGCGAGCATCGATCCGGGCCACGAACGAACGCTGCTGCTCGAGCAGGCGCTCTCGATCGACAGTCCGCAGGCGCACCTGATCCGCCTCGATCGGGTGTCGTTTCCGCTCGGGGGGGTCGCCTACACGCACACGCACCAGGGTCCGGGTATCCGGGTACTGCTGACCGGCCAGATCACGGTCGAGGTGAACGCTGAACGACACGTCGTGCGGCCTGGCGAGGCGTGGTTCGAGGCGGGCCCCGACCCGGTGCTCGCACTCGCCTCCGAGTCCGAGCTCACCAGCTTCGCGCGGGTGAT
The DNA here is from genome assembly GCA_014379045.1 of Burkholderiales bacterium. Taxonomy (GTDB): domain Bacteria; phylum Pseudomonadota; class Gammaproteobacteria; order Burkholderiales; family CAIKXV01; genus CAIKXV01. The sequence continues at coordinate 1,266 of JACMMK010000315.1, read as the reverse complement.
GGTGCTGCCGATCGCACTTCGCGGCCGCAGTTCGATCCGCTATGTAAATCCGGAAGACCTGGAAAAACCGAAGCGACAGAGCTACCAGATCTACATCGATACCGCGCTCGAATCGTAGCGCGCGGTCGAACGAGGGGGAGGGTGATGACTGGACACGACCTGCGGGACGCACGCCTCGCGGCAACGGTAGTGCGCGGTGTGTGGCGCAAACATGCAACCGCCGGCGCCTTGCGCCCGGGACCCCTTCTCGGCGCATTGCTTCTTGCCGCGCTGGCAGGCATTCCGGTGGCGAGTGCGCAGAGCTTTCCGAGCAAGCCGCTGCGCCTGGTCGTGCCCTTCGCGCCCGGTGGCACCGGTGATCTGCTCGGGCGCATTCTTGCCCAGGCAATGGGCGAGACCATCGGTCAGCCGATCGTGGTCGACAACCGCCCGGGTGCCGGCGGCAATATCGGCGCCGAGATCATCGCGCGCAGCACCGTACCCGACGGCTACAACCTGCTGCTCGCTGCGACCAGCCTCGCGAGCAACGTCAGTCTGATGCGCAAGCTGCCGTATGACCCGGTCAAGGACCTGAGCCCGATCGGCATGGTCGCGGTGATTCCGAACATCGCCGTCGTGCACCCGTCGTTGCCGGTGAAGTCGATCAAGGAGCTGGTGGCGCTGGCCAAGGCACGCCCCGGACAGCTGTCGTTCGGATCGGCCGGCAACGGTACCTCGAGCCATCTCGCCGTCGAGCTGTTCAAGGTGGCCGCCGGCGTCGACATCGTGCATGTGCCATACAAGAGCGGCGGGCCGGCAATGCTCGATCTGATGGGCGGGCAGATCCAGTTGATGTTCGAACTGATGCCCTCGGCATTGCCGTTCGTGAAGGCAGGCAAGTTGCGCGCGTTCGCGGTCACCTCGGCGAAACGCTCTTCGGTGGTGCCGCAGTTGCCGACGGTGGCCGAGGCGGGCGTGCCCGGCTACGAGTTCGCCGGCTGGTTCGGCGTGTTCGCGCCGCCGGGCGTCCCCGCGAACGTAGCCGCCCGTCTGAACGCGGCGCTGAACAAGGCGCTGGAAAACGCCGACGTGCGCCAGCGACTCGCCGAGCAGGGTGCCGAGCCCTCACCCACGTCGCCGGAGCAACTCGGCAAGTTCCTCCGAGGCGAGATCGACAAGTGGGCGCAGGTAGTCAAGGCGGGAAAGCTGCCGCTGCTCGAGTGAGCCTCGATCAATCGAGCGGCGCGCGCCGGGCAGCGTCGTCGGCCCACGCCGCCAGCAAGGTGT
>JACMMK010000032.1 GCA_014379045.1 Burkholderiales bacterium | reverse complement strand
GGGAGCGGCCGGCCGCGAGCGCTTCGTGCACGCTCACCAGGCGGCGCAGATCCTGCGCGAGCGTCCACACCACCAGCGGCAGCGGCGAGCCTTCGGCGCGCAGCCCGTCGAGCATCCGCACGAGCTGTACGCGATCGCCTTCGAGCAGCGCCTGTCCGAGCGCGAACAGATCGAAGCGGCTCACGTCGAGCACCGACCCGCTCACCTGCTCGAAGGTGAGCTCGCCGGGCTCGTAGGCGAGCGCGAGTTTCTCGATTTCCTGACTGGCGGCGGAGAGATTTCCTTCGACCCGATCGGCGAGAAACTGGAGCGTCGCCGGCGTGGCGCGCTGGCCGTTGCGTGCGAGGCGCGCACCGATCCACGCCGGCAACCGCTCACGACTCAGCGCTTCGGCGATCAGCATCACGCCGGCCGTGTCGAGCGCTTGCACCCAGGCGCTTTTCAGCGCACGCCAGTCGAGCGCGGGCAGACTGATCAGCGTCACCGTATCGGGCGGGAGTCGCTTCGCGTACTCGGTCAGTGCCTGCGCCCCTTCGCGCCCCGGCTTGCCGGTCGGCACGCGCACCTCGACCAGGCGGCGCGTGGCGAACAGTGACAGCGAATTGCCCGCTGCCCGCAAAGCCTCCCAGCGGAAGCCGGTCTCGCTGGTGAGTACGATGCGCTCGTCGAAGCCGTCCGCGCGCGCGCGCGCACGCAGTGCCGACAACGCCTCGTGGCCCAGCAGGGGTTCGTTCGCGATCACCGTGTACAGGGGAGCGAGCGGGCGCTTCAGGTGCGCGGCCAGGTCGTCGGCGCCGATCCGCATCGTCAGGCCTGCTCACGCAGTGCGCGCGTTCACCGTGATCGACGCACCGCGTCGCGGCGGTACCCAGAGGCCGACGTGTCGCGACAGCCGCCGCTGCACAATGATCCGACTTGCCGGGACGGCGGCTGCCTGCGTACGCGGCCGACGCATCACGACGCCGCGAGCCGCACCGTCGACAGACGTCGCAACACCTGCTGCACGGCATCGGTCTGCATGTCGCGCACGAGCAGGATCTCTTCCTGTTCCTTCGCCAGCACCTGCGAATCGTTGAACGTGATGTCGCGCCGGAGGACGATCTCGTTCGTCGGCAGATACTCGCGTCCCTTGCCGTCGTGGACGCGGAACGTGACCCGGTAGATCAGCTGGAACTCGCGTACCCGACCCGCGCCGGACAGCGACAGGATGCGTCGCTCCTGCGCGAGTCCGGTCACCTGCAGGATCGCCTGCGCCTTGGCCACGTCCGGCTCCACCCGCACGTTGCGATTGGCGACGATGGCGCGCCGCAGCTCCACCGCGAACGGCGTGTTCTCCGCGCCGGCCACCGCGATCGACTCGAACGGAATGTTCGCCGAACCGCGCAGCTGGAAATTACAGCCGGCAACGCCCAGCGCGAGCGCGATACCGAGCACCGGGGGCAGCGCCCGCCGCGCGGCGCTGCACGCGTATCCGATGAACGCGGTGAAAGTTCGCATCGTTGCCATCATCTGTCGCGCCTTCCGGAAACGGGTCGTCGATCTACTGTACCCGAGTCGCGCACTCGCCGAACCCCTGGACCCCGACACGGACGAATTGTCAAAGCACGATGTTGACGAGCCGCCCGGGCACGACGACGACCCGCCTCGGGGGCCGTCCGTCCAGCGCCTTGCGCGCACTGTCGCTCGCGAGGGCCAGGCGCTCGATCTGGTCCTTGTCGGCAGCTGCCGGCACACGCACGCTGCCGCGCAGTTTGCCGTTCACTTGCAGCACCAGTTCGATCTCGGCCTGCGCGAGCGCCGCGTCGCTCGGCTCGGGCCATGGCGCATCGAGCAGTGCGGAGCCGAAGGTCGAGGTGAAGCCGAGTTCGCCCCACAATCCGTGCGCCAGATGCGGCACGATCGGCGCCAGCAGGCGGATCAGGATCGACAGCGCCTCTTCGGTCACCGCTGCGACGAGCCCGGCGTCGCCCTCCGGGGGCTTCTCGATTGCATTGAGCATCTTCATCGCCGCCGAGGCGACGGTGTTGAACTGGAACTTGCCGAAATCGTAGTTCGCCTGCTTGAGGATCAGGTGGACGTCGCGCCGCATGCCGGCGAGCGCCTCCGGCAGCTCGGCGAGCGTGCTTGCCGAGGGGCGGCCCGAGGCAAGATGCGGCTGCATCTCGGTGGCGAACCGATGGCCGAACGCCCACACCCGACGCAGGAAGCGGAAGGCGCCCTCGACGCTTGAATCGCTCCACTCCAGCGTCTGCTCAGGCGGGCTCGCGAACATCATGTAGAAGCGTGCGGTATCGGCGCCGTAGTGCTCGATCAGCAACTGCGGGTCGACCCCGTTGCGCTTGGACTTGGACATCGTGCCGATGCCGTCGTAGCTGACCGCGAGGCCGTCGGCGCGCGCAGTCGCACCGGTCACCTTGCCCGCCGCATCGGTGGCGACGTCGACCTCGTCGGGCGCGAAGTACGCGATGCCGCCGCGCTCGGTGCGCCGGGTGAAGATGTGATTGAGCACCATGCCCTGGGTCAGCAGGTTCGCGAACGGCTCGTCGTACTCGACCAGGCCGAGGTCGCGCATCGCCTTCGTCCAGAACCGCGAATACAGCAGGTGCAGGATCGCGTGCTCGATGCCGCCGATGTACTGGTCGACCGGCATCCAGTGGCCGACGCGCGCATCGACCATCTGCGTGTCGCTGCCGGGAGTCGCGAACCGCGCGTAGTACCACGACGAATCGACGAAGGTGTCCATCGTATCGGTCTCGCGCGCGGCCTTGCCGCCGCATTGCGGACATGGGGTGTCGACGAAATCGGCGCGCCGCGCGAGTGGATTGCCGGTGCCGTCGGGCACGCAATCCTCGGGCAGCACGACCGGCAGCTGGTCGTCGGGCACGGGTACCGAGCCGCATTGTGCGCAATGGACGATCGGAATCGGACACCCCCAGTAGCGCTGACGCGACACCCCCCAGTCGCGCAGCCGCCACTGCACCTGCTTGTCGCCGAGCGCCTTCGCCTTCAGGTCGGCGGCGATCGCATCGACCGCTCGCTCGTAGCCGAGTCCGTCGTAGGGTCCCGAGTTCACGCAGACGCCGCGCTCCTTGTCGGCATAGCCGTCCTGCCAGCGTTCGGGCGAAAACGTCGTGCCCGGCACCTCGATCACCGGCGCGATCGCGAGGCCGTACTTGCGCGCGAACGCGAAGTCACGCTCGTCGTGCGCCGGGACGCCCATCACCGCGCCGTCGCCGTAGGTCATCAGCACGTAGTTGCCGATCCACACCTCGATCGCCGCACCGGTCAGCGGGTGTTCGACGAACAGGCCCGTCGGCATGCCCTTCTTCTCCATCGTCGCGATGTCGGCTTCCATCACCGAGCCGCGCTTGCATTCGTCGACGAACGCAGCCAGCGCGGCGTCGTCGCGTGCCGCGCGCGTGGCGAGCGGATGCTCGGCCGCCACCGCGCAGAAGGTGACGCCCATGATCGTGTCGGCGCGTGTCGTGTACACCCAGAGCTTCTGCGCCAAGCCGTCGAGCGTGTACGGAAATGCGAAGCGTACGCCGTGGCTCTTGCCGATCCAGTTCGCCTGCATCGTGCGCACGCGTTCGGGCCAACCCGGCAGTCGGTCGAGCGCGCCCAGCAGGTCATCGGCGTACTTCGTGATCGCGAGGTAGTAACCGGGAATCTCGCGCTTCTCCACCAGCGCGCCCGTACGCCAGCCACGACCGTCGATCACCTGTTCGTTGGCGAGCACCGTCTGGTCGACCGGATCCCAGTTGACCACCTGCGTCTTCTTGTACGCGATGCCGCGCTCGAGCATGCGCAGGAAGAACCACTGGTTCCAGCGGTAGTATTCCGGCCGGCAGGTCGCGAGCTCGCGCGACCAGTCGATCGCGAAGCCGAGCGACTCGAGCTGGCGCTTCATGTAGGCGATGTTGTCG
>JACMMK010000314.1 GCA_014379045.1 Burkholderiales bacterium | reverse complement strand
TCCGCGCTAGTCGGCCCGCCGGCTGCAACGGCTATTCGAGACGACGCCATGTCGACGGTCGACGCGGGGCAGGTGCACACCTTCCTGACCGGGTTGCAGACGCAACTGGTCGACGCCTTGCAGCGCGTCGACGGTGGCGAGTTCCGGCGCGACGGTTGGGATCGCGCCGGCGGCGGCGGCGGCCTGTCGTGCGTCCTCGAAGACGGGGCGGTGTTCGAACGCGCGGGCGTCAACTTCTCGCATGTGCTCGGTGACCGACTGCCGCCGTCGGCGAGTGCGGGCCGACCTGAACTGGCCGGTCGCGGTTTCGAAGCGATGGGCGTGTCGCTCGTCGTGCATCCACGCAACCCCCATGTGCCGACGGTGCACATGAACGTACGCTTCTTCATCGCGCGCACACCGGTGCCGGTAGCGGACAGCGGCACGGACACCGAAGCGGCCCCGGTATGGTGGTTCGGCGGTGGCATGGACCTGACGCCGTACTACGGGTTCGAAGACGACGCCGTGCATTTCCATCGCACGTGCCGCGACGCGCTCGCGCCGTTCGGGGAACACCGCTACGCTGATTACAAGGCGTGGTGCGACCGCTACTTCTTTCTCAAGCACCGTGACGAGCCGCGCGGGATCGGCGGCATCTTCTTCGACGATCTGGCCGAGCCGGACTTCGAGCGCGCGTTCGCGTTGATGCGTGCGGTCGGCACCGGCTTCGCCCCGGCCTATCTGCCGATCGTCGAGCGCCGGCAGGGCCATGCCTGGGGCGAGCGCGAGCGCGCATGGCAGCGCTACCGGCGCGGCCGTTACGTCGAATTCAATCTGGTGTTCGACCGCGGCACGTTATTTGGATTGCAGTCGGGCGGTCGCACCGAGTCGATCCTGATGTCGATGCCGCCGACGGTCGAATGGCGTTATGACTATCGCCCGGAGCCAGGGAGCGAAGAGGCGCGGCTGTACACCGAGTTCCTGACTGGTCGTGACTGGCTGGCGCGGTAGTGACGCCGTGCCCGCGGACAGATGATCGCCGCGATCGCGATCGCGGCAACCACGGCGCTCGCCCACGCCCCGCCCAACGCCCGTATGCGGTTCGCCTCGATCCGGTCTACCAGCAGGGTGTTCCGCTCGGCCAGTTCCGCGATGATCGGCGCTGGGGCGAGCATATGCTCCTGCCAGTGCAGAAGCCGTCGCCCTACCTCGCGATGCGCGCGATCGACGCGCCGATGCCGTCGCGTGCGGTGGTTGCGTTCGCGTCCAGGTTGTCACGCCGCGGGACGTCGAAGTTGGCCACATAGGCCACATCGCCCACGAACACCAGCGCGGACGGAAACTCGAGCGGGCCCTGGCTGCCGTTTCTCTGCACCTGCGTCACCTGCCCCGATGGCGAGACCGAGACGATCGCGTTGAGTTCGTTGGCGGCGACCCAGAGGTTGCCGCGCGGATCGAACGCGAGGCCGTCCGCGCCTTCGAGCAGCGGGTTCTGTGCGAGCAGCACCGGCGTGCCGCCCTTGCCGTCGCTGCCGATGGCGACCCTCCACACCGCGCCGCGCGCGGTGTCGGTGACATGCAGCACGCCGCTGGCATCGAAAGCGACGCCGTTGGCGACGATCGCCTGCGTGGCCTTGCCATCGGGAAGCTTGCGCACCGAACGCTCGATCTGCACCGACGGCTGGGCTGCGCCGCCCTGGGGTCCGACCCGGTAGACGATGCCGCTGCCGCCCCCGCCGACAAACAGGTTGCCCTGCCGGTCGAACGCGATGCCGTTAGCCCCCGGAGCGCCGCTGGCAAAGGTCTGCGCCACCCCGGGCTTGGCCGGGTTGAGCTCGACACCGCGGATGCGTACGACCTCGTTGAACGGGCCGACGGCGACATACAGATCGCCTTGCGCATCGAACGCGATACCGGACGGATCCGGGTTGACCTTCTTGCCCTGGATCTCGCGGGGATCGATCCGCGCTACCACCACCGGTTTCGGCGAACTCGGGTCCACGCGCAGAATGTTGCCGGTGACCCGGTCGGGCAGGTAGAGCAAGCCCTTGCGATCGGCGGTGATGCTCTCGACGATTACCGTGCGGTCGACGCTCGCCGGATCGAGGTCGACCAGGATCGATACCGACGGTGCGCCGTCGGGCGTCGTCGAACAACCGCTCAGTGCCAAGGCGAGGGCGATGGCGCTCAGGAAACCGCGGGCAGTGTGCATCTTCACCTTCAGTCGGGGAACGGGAAGGCGCGAAGTCTAGCAGCGGGATGGGCCGGACCCGCGGCTGCAGGTGCGCGTTCAGTTGGCGATCTCGATTCAACGCCGCCTACCTCGACAACCCGAAGCCCGTCTACCCCGCTGAAGCCAGGCGGATCGGCGAGCAAGGCACCGTGCTGCTGCGCGTGTACGTGAGCGCGATCGGCACACCCGAGCGGATACAAGCGCAGAGATCAAGCGGATCGGCGCGGCTCGATGAAGCGGCGAATGAAGCCGTGCGCGGCTGGAAGTTCGTTCCGGCCATGCGTGGGCCCGAGCCGGTCTCGGCGTGGGTCACGGTGCCGATCACTTTCACTCTCAAGTAAACATGAACAGGTGCACACATGGAAACCCAACTCACGCCAGGTCTCATGTCGTTCATGGCTCAGACCGATGGAATCTCCCGGGCGATTCTCGCGGTGTTGATCCTGATGTCGATCGCGACCTGGTAAACACCCGGTATCGACACTACTTACAACAGGTCGACCGTTTCCACCTGGAATGGCAGGCTTTTTTCACACCCAAGGTGCTGTTGACCACCCCGCTGAGCGTAGAAGACTACGACCGCTTTCGGCGCTTCGGTTTCAGCGAGCAGCCTTTCTCCGACCTGAACCCATGCTTGCTGGGCGCATTGCTGGGGCTGGTGATGCCGGCCGGGATGCTGATCGCGTTCAGCGCGAAGCGCGCGCGCAGTTATCCGATTACCGGGTGAGCCGCAGCCCGCCGCGCCCGTCGGAACCAGACCGGTTCCGTGTCCGAGCTTCTACCTCAGGCCGTTCGCGCTTGGACGGGTAGGCTCGGTCACGAACCCGATCTTGCGCAAGCCCGCCTGCTGCGCCGCGGACATCGCTTGCGCGACGCGCTCGTAACGCACCTCCTTGTCGCCGCGGATGTGCAAGGTAGGCTGAGGCGCTCGTGCCGCCGCCCCCTTCAACATAGCAAGCAGGTCTGTATCGGCGATGGCGCTTTCGTTCCAGTAGTAGGCGCCGGACGCATCCACCGACAAGCGGACCGTTTCGGGCTTCGCTTCCACGGGCTGGTTATTGGCGCGCGGCAGGTCGATATTGACCGCGTGCTGCATCACCGGCACGGTGATGATGAAGACGATCAGGAGCACGAGCATCACGTCCACCAGCGGCGTCATGTTGATTTCGTTCATGACCTCGTCGGTTTCGTCCTGCGTTCCGAACGCCATGGTCAACTCCCTTGCTTCAGCGCAACGGCCGGGGTTGCGACGCCGGTCGAGACACGCGCGCCGGTGACGTAGTAGGCGTGCAAGTCGCGGGTGAAGCGATTGAGCTTCAACACGATGCTCTTGTTGCCTCGCACCAGCGCGTTGTAGCCGAGCACGGCAGGGATGGCCACTGCCAGACCCAGCGCCGTCATGATCAGCGCCTCGCCGATCGGCCCGGCCACCCTATCGATGGTGGCCTGCCCGGCTACGCCGATCGACAACAGCGCGTGGTGGATGCCCCAGACGGTGCCGAACAGGCCGACAAAAGGCGCAGTCGATCCTACCGACGCGAGTATTGCCAGGCCCGACTGAAGCTGCGCCGTCGATTCGTCGAGGGAATGTCGGAAGCAGCGCGCGAGCCAATCGCTGACCTCGAGCGGCACCTGCGATTGCGATTGCGCGCGATGGTGTCGTGCTGCTGCCTGAGCGTCGGTCGCCAGGGTCCGAAACGGGTTTCGAGGATCGCCGCCCAGCTTGTCGAGACCCTCGGCGAAATCGCTCGATTGCCAGAAGCGTTCCGTCGCGCCCCACTGCCTCGCATACTTGCGCAGGTCGAGCGCCTTGAGGAGGATCACCATCCACGATGCGACCGACATGGCGAGCAGCAGCAGTGACGTGATCCGGGTGACGATGTCGCCTTCGGTCCACAGATTGACGAGTCCGAACTGCATATCCATTGATGCTTACTCCAGAACGAAATTGATCGGAACGTTGAACCACATGGTCTCGGCGACGCCACCGCGCTTGCCAGGCACGTACCGCCACTTCAGCACCGTAGCGAGGGCTGCCTCGTCGAGCCGCGCGAAGCCGCTGGACTGGCGAACTTCCGCGCGATGCGCAGCGCCGTCGGCACCGATCAGCACTCGCACCACCACCCTGCCTTGCTCGCCGAGGCGTTTGCTGGCGAGCGGGTAGGCGACTTTGGGGTTCTGCAGGTAGTCGGCATCGCTCGCAGGAAGTTCGACTTTCAGAGGCGGCGCCGGCGCAGTCGCGACCGCGGCGGGTGCAGCAGCGACCGGTTGAGGCGCGACTTGTCCGACAGGCGCGTTCGGCGCGCGCTCCGTATCGGTGATGGCCAACGGCGTTGGAGGCGTAGACGGGGTCGGCGCAATTTCCTGCACCGTGGGCTGATCGATGGGCGCGGGCGATCGTGCCGCATTCGGCACCGTCGGCTTGATCTGTCGCAAGACCGGCGGCTTGACGGACTCGGGCGGCGGCGTCGCGACCTTCGGCCGGGGCGAGGTGATCACCTCGCTCAACACTTCGACTGGCAAGAAGACCTCCACTGCGCTGCGCAGCAGGCCGGTCTGCAGAGTCCATAGCGCCGCGACATGCAACAGAACGACGCCGCCGGCCACGACCACGCTGCGGTCGATGCGCGGTGCAGAACGAAAAGACTCAGCGGCCATGAAGGTTCGAATAGGCTCCGACGCGCGCTCGGTCATCGATCGCCAAAGCGGCAGGAACAGGCAAGGAGGAATGGTGGGAGCGCTTGAGCATGAGAAGCAACTTGGAACTTCCGCTTCGAGATCGTTGCGTGGAGATGGACGTCAGACGAAACATTCTGAACACAGCATCGTCGTATGTTGCCGCGACGATGCTTCGATGACGCTTGTCGAAACCGCGATGTTGCAAGGCTCAGGTTTGATCGACAACGGCGCTCCTGCCAGGCAATTGAACCAGCGGGCTTTGCGTATCGAGCGGATAGGAACGTCACGAGATCTTCATCGTTTCCGCGTTTTCCCGATTCTACTTGCAACAGTGTTGCAAGATTCGTATAGTAGACATGTGTTGTAGCGATAGTTCGCCGCGCGATGCGCCGCGTGCGCGCTGGACTCAATCACCTCGTACGACACCGCGTCGCTTTGCGACCTGTGGATCACGGAGTCACCTCGATGCTTCGAGCCATAGGCTTGACCAAGACCTTCGGCGCGCAGACCGCGCTCGACCGGCTGGATCTCGATATCCGACCCGGCGAGATCTATTGCCTGCTGGGCGCCAACGGGGCCGGCAAGACGACGACGATCAACCTATTCCTCAACTTCATTGCGCCCAGCGCGGGCGAAGTGCAGATCGACGGAATCGATGTCACGCGCGATCCGGTCGCGACCAAGCAGCACGTCGCCTACATCCCCGAGCAGGTGATGCTCTACGGCGTCCTCTCGGGGCTGGAAAACCTGGACTACTTCTCGTCGTTGGCGCTGGGCAAACGCCTGCCACGCGAACGACTGCTGCAACTGATGGATGAGGTGAGCCTCGACGCCGGTGCGGCCCACAAACGCGTGTCGGCTTACTCCAAGGGAATGCGGCAGAAGATCTGGATTGCCGTGGCGCTCGCGAAGCAGGCGAAGGCATACCTGCTCGATGAACCTACCTCGGGTCTTGACCCACAAGCAGCGAGCGAGTTCTCGAGCCTGCTCAAGCGGGCCAGCGAAGGTGGCGTGGCGGTGCTGACTACGACCCATGACCTGTTCCATGCGAAGCAGACCGCGACCCGCATCGGGATCATGAAAAAGGGCCGGCTCGTGGAGAGCCTCGACAGCGCGCAGATCGGTCAGACAGATCTTCAGGCGCTCTACCTGCAGCACATGAGGGATTGAGCATGATTGCGCTGATCGCGAGGAAGGATCTTCTCGAGCGCGGCCGTGATGGTCGGCTGTACTGGGCCGGCAGCGTCGTGCTGGTGCTGCTGTTCATTGCGCTGGCGGTTGGATACGGGCGTCAGAGCGAGGTGCGTGCCGAGCAGAAAGCGGCACAGGCACTGGACTACAAGGATTGGCTGTCGCAGGATCAGCGACATCCGCACGACGCCGCGCATCAGGGCATGCATGCCTTCAAGCCGGAAGCCGCGCTGGCGATCGTCGACCCCGGCATCACTCCGTATATCGGCGGCACGCTCTGGTTGCAGGCGCACCGGCAGAGCGAGGTGAAGTTCCGTCCCGCGCAGGATGCGACGGGTCTGCAGCGCTTCGGCGACTTGTCGGTCGGCTGGATCATGCAGGTTCTGGGGCCGTTGCTGGTGATCGTGTTGGGCTTCAACGCCTTCGCGGCCGAGCGCGAGAACGGCATCCTGCGGCAGACCCTCAGTCTGGGAGTGTCGCCGCTGCAATTGCTGTGGGGCAAGGCACTTGCGCTCGCGGCCAGCCTGGCGGCGCTGTTGACGCCGGCGGCGCTTGCCGCAGCAGTGGTCGTCACGCTGGGCGCCGATGCGGGGGAAGGGCTCGACGCGCTACAGCGCTTTGCCGCGCTCGCGCTGGGTTATGCGCTGTATCTGGCCATCTTCATTTTTCTGGCGCTGGGTGTATCGGCGGCTTCTTCGACTTCGCGCGTTGCGCTGACGGTTCTTCTGGCCCTGTGGATCGGCAATGCTGTGATTGCCCCGCGCGTGATGTCCGAACTCTCCCGTCACTGGCACCCGAGCCCGACGAAACTCGAGTTCAGCAAGGCGCTGAGCGCCGGGCTCAAGTCGGAAGCGGACCGGGCCTGGCAGATGGCCTTCGGTACGACAGAGCGCTGGGGCCGCGATGTGCCTTTGAACAAATGGGGCTATGCGTTGCAGCTCGATGACCAGACCGGCTATGCCGTGTACGACCGCCTGTACGGGCAGCTCTGGGACACCTACGAGCGACAGCAGGCGCTGCAGGCTTGGAGCGGGCTCGTACTCCCGGTGTTGGCCGTGCGTGCGTTCTCGATGGGCATGGCCGGTACCGACTTCGTTCACCACCGCGACTTCACGACCGCAGCGGAGACGCACCGCCGCACCATCCAGGACATCATGAGCCGTGACCTGGTGGCCAACGCCGACCCGCTTGGCAATCAGCATTTCGCGTATCAGGCGGGGCCCGAATTGTGGTCCCAGGTGAAGCCGTTCGACTATCACCCGCCTGCGGCGATCTGGGCGCTGCGACGCAGTCTGATGAGCCTTTCCATCCTCGGCGGCAGTCTCCTGCTGACGCTCGCATTCGCGTATGCGGCCGTAGTTCGCCAGCGCGCGTTGTGAGAAGCGCCTCGTGAACGCGTTGCCCTCTTCTCGCCTGGGTCTCGTGATGCGCCAGGAGATGCGACTTCTGCTCGCCGAGCGCAGCCTCTGGCTGGTGAGCGCACTGTTTCTGCTGTTGATCGGGTACGCGCTGTACAACGGTGTTCACCAGACGACGTTGCGCGACCGCGCACAGGCGGCGATCACGACCGATGACGCGCGTACACGCGCAGACCAGCTGTCTCAGCTGGGACGAATCATGGCTGGCAGGGAAGTGCCCTCGCCATTTCAGAACCCCGCCGACCCCGCGCGCATGGGCGGCGGATTCGGCGCGCATCATGCGCTGATGCCGAGCGCGCCGTTGGCGCCGGTCGCATTGGGGCAGACCGACCTGTTCCCCGGCCAGTTCAAGGTCACCTACCAAAGCAAGATTCATTTCATTCACGCCAACGACATCGAGAACCCCTGGCACCTGCTCAGCGGCCACTTCGATCTGGCGTTCGTCATCGTCTACCTGTTGCCGCTTCTGATCTTCGCGCTCAGCTACAACCTTCTTTCGGTCGAGCGCGAAAGCGGCACGTTGAAACTGTTGCTCTCGCAGCCGCTCGCGCTGCGCACGCTGGTGCTCGGCAAGGTTGCAGTGCGCGCGGGCGTGCTGCTCGGCCTCGCGGTACTGGTGCCTTTGGGCGTACTGCTCCTGGCACGTCCGGAGTCTGCCGGTGCCGGGACGAGCACACTGTGGTGGTCACTGCTCGTCGGCGCCTACGCGCTGTTCTGGTTCGCCCTCGTGGTCGCGGTGAACGCGTTCGGCAGATCTTCTGCCAGTAACGCGATGCTGCTTGTCATCAGTTGGGTGGTGCTGGTGTTGATCGCACCGGTGCTTCTGAACCTTGGCGTCACGGCGGCCAGCCCGGCACCCTCGCGAACCGAGCTTGCCACGCGTACCCGCATGGTCACCATCGAGGCGATGAACCGGTACAGCAAGCTGCTCAGCGCCGACTATCGTCACATCGGCAAGCCCGAAGTGTTGCTGCCCAAGGACGGGAAGATCGAGATGAGCGGACGCGCGCTTGCCAGCTACTCGATCCAGAAACAGATCGACGAGGAGATACAACCCGATCTGGATCGCTTCGACGCACAGCATGCGCGCCAGCAGCAGCTCGTTGCCCGCTACAGCCTCCTGTCTCCCGCAGCGGTCGCTTACGAGGGTATGACCGCGCTGGCGGGTACCGGCGCGCGGCGTTACGCGCATTTCCACGACTTGATGGACGGCCATCACCAGGCGTGGAAGAAGTTCTTCTTTCCGCGCATCGATGGCGGCATTGCCATCACCGAAGCGGATTTTCCCCGCATCCCGCGCTTCGTATGGACCGAGGAAGACGCGCGTCTGATCGACCGCCAGGCCTTTCCGGCGCTGCTGAAGCTGGTGATGCCGTCGCTGCTTCTGCTTGGAATCGCGGCGTGGCGCCTGCGCAGTTATCCGGTCGTCTAGTTTCGCGCCATTCTGTTCTTGACGGAGATCAACATGAAGATCAAAGCGCGCGCCGCGGTGGCGGTTGCAACCGCCGCTACGTTGCACGGTGCCCTGGCGCAGCCCGTCCAGGAAACGCAGTTGCGTCCGGTCGAAGTTCAGGGCGTGCGCGATACGGATTCGTTGCGCCTGGAGGCACCCAGCAGCACGGCGTCGCGGCTGGGACTCACGCTGCGAGAGACACCGGCATCAGTCGAGATCATTTCGCAGGAAGTGATTCAGCAGCGGGGCGCGCGCACGTTCAGCGAAGCGCTGCGCGGCGCGGCCGGGTTGTCGGGCGGGGGGACGCCGGCGTCGCCGACGACGCTGTCGAGCCGCGGTTTCACGAATCTGATGTACCTGTACGACGGCACGCGTTCGTCGGGCGCCGGCATCACGAACCGGGTCCAGGATACCTGGAACTATGAACGGATCGAGGTCCTCAGGGGTCCGGCTTCGGTGCTCTACGGTGAAGGTGCGGTGGGCGGCGTGGTCAACTTCGTGACCAAACGACCCGACCGCGACAATCCGAGCCGCGAAGCGCTTTTCTCGTTGGGCAGTTACGGCTCGTACCGGGCCGCGGTGGGTCTGGGCGGTGCATTGGGCGAAACCGGCGCGTACCGTATCGACTACAGTCGCAACGACACCACCGTCGGCACGATCGATCGCAATGGCGAGAAGATCGACCACTTCACCAGCGGCCTGTCTTTCGATCTCGGTTCGTCGATCAAGCTCGATCTCGCGTTCGACTACCTGCGCGATGACAACCGGGCTTACTGGGGCACACCACTAGTACCCGCGAGCTTTGCGACTCAGCCCACCGGTGTAGTGAGCACGCTGGACGGCCGGGTCATCGACGAGCGACTGGCGCGCAGCAACTACAACGTGCTCGACGACGAAAACGAATCCGAGACGTACTCGCTGCGGGCGAGACTGTCGGGCAGGATCACGCCAGAGTGGACGCTGCGCAATGAGATTTCGGTGAACAAGGCGGACCGCTTGTTTCGTAATGCCGAGACCGCGGTGTTTTTCGCGCCGAACATGATCACGCGCGACCAGACCCTGATCACGCACGACCAGAACTACCTGTTCAACCGGCTCGACGCGAGTTATACGGGCAAGCTTGGCGGCTTCAGCAACCGCTTCAACATCGGCGGCGAAGTGAGCAAGACCGACTTCAACAGCGTGCGGCGCTTCTCGGACGGGTCCGCTTCCACAGCTGCCGCGTTGCGGGTGTCGGTGTTCAATCCAGCGGTGGGGTTGTTCAATAACGACCCGTCGTTGACGTCGACCGGTGGCGGCAACCGCACCAACGTGACGTCCGATGTGAAGACCACCTCGTTCTTCACTGAAGACGCGATCAAGCTCACCGATGCGTTCACTCTTGTCGGCGGACTGCGGCACGACCGCATCGATGTGAAGCGCAGTATTCAGGACCTGAACCTCAATTCGTTCGCACGATTCGGAACGACGTACAACGCAAACTCGACGCGCCTGGGCGGAGTTTATGACCTGACCAGCGAATCGACCCTGTACGCGCAGTACACCAATGCCACGATTCCCGTGAGTTCGCTGTTCCTGCTTTCAGCAGCGAATTCTGTATTCCCTCTCTCGCGCGGCAAGCAGTACGAAGTCGGCTTCAAGCAAAGCTTCGACGAGAGCCGCTTTGAATGGACCGCAGCGCTATATCAGATCGAACTGACCGACGTTCTGTCGCGCGACCAGAACAATGCGGCCGTGACGGTCAACAACGGACAGCAGTCTTCGCGCGGCGTCGAGTTGAGCGCTGCCTGGCGCGCGACACGTCAGCTCACGCTGTCTGGCAACTTGGCCGCGCTGGAGGCGAAATTCGACACGCTGGTCGAGGCGGGCGGTGTGTCCCGGGTCGGCAACGTTCCGCCGAACGTGCCTGAGCGCGTTGCTAACTTGTTTGCCGGCTATCGGCTCAAGGAGTTGCCGCTGGAATTCTTCCTCAGCGTCAACCGGACCGGCCACATGTTCACCGACAATGCCAATCAGATTCGCATCAACGGCTTCACGACTGCGGACGTGGCCGCGTCTTACCGCTTGAAGCCGGCGTTGTTGACGTTTCGCATTCGCAACATTACCGACGAGCTGTACGCCACCTTCATCGGGCGCGCCACCAGCCAGGTACTGCTGGCTCCCAGGCGCACATTTGAGTTGTCGGCGAAGTTCGACCTGTAGCGCGGCGCGAGTCCGTGCGCGCCGTGAAACTGCCGTTACCTACTTCCGCCGCCGCAGCCCCAACCGCTCTCCCAACTCACGGATCCGGTCCAGCCACTTGCCCGGCAGCGCCAGCCGCGGCGCCGACGACAGTTCCGGCGCCTGGCGCTTGACCAGTTGCGGCAGTTCCTCGAACTGCTGCGCGCGTTCGAGCGCGGCGATCAGGTGCCCGCGCAACGTCTTCATCGGCACCGGCTTGTTGATGAAGCGGAAGATCTGCGCCTCGTTGATCAAGCCGATCATCAGATCCGAATCCGATGCCTGGGTCACCACGATCGTCAGCAGCTGCGGATAGTCCTGTTTCAACGTCTTGATCAGGTTGGCGTTGTCGTGCGGGTTCCCCGCGTCCAGATCGAACAACACCACGCCGACATCGGCCGTCGCGAGTTCCATGAGTGCGGCCTCCGGACTCGGGGCCTGGCGCACCGGACCCACGTCGGCCATCAGCTCCCGGGTCGAGCGGTAGAGCTCGGCATTCGCATCGACGACCAGGATCGCACGATCGGGCCGCAGTTCCGCCGCCGGGGGTGTTTTCAGGTCCGCGAGCTCGATCGACACGGCGACCGCCTCGCGCACGATCGCGCGCAGTTCGTTGTTGTCCCAGGGCTTGGCGACGAACCGGTAGATCTCGCCGTCGTTGATCGAGCCGACGATGGCGGCAAGATCGGCATAACCGGTGAGCAGGATGCGCAGCGAACCGGGCGCGATTTCCTTCGCCCGGCGCAACAGATCAACCCCCGTCATCATCGGCATGCGCTGGTCGCTGACGATCGCATGCATCCGGTACTTGGTGATGAAGGTGAGCGCATGCTCGCAGTCGCTGGTCGCGAACACGTGATAGTCCTGCCGGAACACCGACTTCAACGCGCTCAGGATGCGTTCCTCGTCGTCGATCACCAGCAGCCGGGGCTTGTGCGCGGACGACACGCTGCGGTTCGCACTGCGCACCCCGCCCGGAAACGTCGAGTTCGGCGGCACGGTGTGTTGACGTCGCGCTGCAGCGAGGCGGCGTCCGGCGCCCGCCAGTCCACCGCCACCGGTCGGCAGCGAGCCATCGCCTGGAGACGGGGGTACGGTGCCGATCGCGCTGTCGCCGGTCAGCGCCAGACTGTCGACGATGCCCTGGGCGAAATCGGTGGCAAATTCGACGGCGCTCGCGAAGCGCTCTTCGATCTGCTTTGCCAGTGCAGTCAGCACCGCATCGTCCAGCGTTGCCGAGACGTTGGCGTTCAGCCGCGACGGGGCAATCGGCAGGGTCTCGAGATCGAGCACCTGGCGCATGATCTGGGGCGTGCCACCGCTGTACGGACGAATGCTGGTCAGCAGCTCGTAGGCGATCACGCCGCTCGCATACAGATCTGCGGCGGGGCCTGCGTGCTGACCCAGAAACTGTTCGGGGGCCATGTAATACGGCGTGCCGAACATCTGGCCGCTCTGGGTCAGGTTCGATGATTCGATACGCGCGATCCCGAAGTCGCTGATCTTCACGCGGCCATCGGCATTGAGCAGGATGTTCGCGGGCTTGATGTCGCGGTGCACGACGCCCTGCGCGTGCGAATGCGCGAGTGCATCGAGCAACTCGCTCATCATTCGGGCGATTTCGCGCAGGCTGAAGCGCCGCCGTGACGCGAGTTCCTGGTGCAGCGACCGCCCTTCGACCAGTTCCATCGCGATGAACGCCAAGTCGCCGTCTTCGCCGTACTCGAACACCTGGACGATGTTCGGGTGCACCAGCCGGCCTGCGGCCTGCGCTTCGCGCCGGAACCGGTCGAGCGTCCCCGACTGCTCGTCGACCGGCAGCGCGGTGCGGCTGATCGACTTGATCGCCACCGCCCGCTCGATCGCGATATCGAAACCGCGATAGACCATGCCCATGCCGCCGCGTCCGATCGCAGCGTCGATCCGATACTTGCCGATATGTTCCGGCAGTTTCATCGCGGCGCGACGGACTGCGTGGGATCGATCCGCCCGGCCGGCAGCCGTGACGCCGGCGCTGGCGCGACGGTTGCGGACCGACCCGACGC
>JACMMK010000031.1 GCA_014379045.1 Burkholderiales bacterium | reverse complement strand
GTGGCGAGGTGGCGGGCGCGCGCATCCCCACGAGCCGCGAAGATCGCGAGTTCCTCGCCTGCGCATCGCAACTCGTCGTCGACTGCGCCGGCGCGATCGACGACGACCGTCTGGAAGACTGGCCCGGGTACTTCACCGAAGACTGCATCTATCGCGTCGAAACGCGCGAGGGGCGCGCGAACGGATGGCTGGTCGGACTCGTGCATTGCGAAGGCCGCGCGATGTTGCGCGATCGCGTAAGCGCTTTGCGTCACGGCAATGTGTACGAAGCGCACAACTATCGCCACATCGTGTCGCTCGCGCGCTTCGCACCCGCTAGCACGCAGGCGGCGGTTGATCGCCCGGCGACTGGCGCGGATGTTGCATCCGCACGCCGGGTGATCTCCAGCTTCAACGTCACCCGCGTCATGAAGACCGGCGAGATGACGCTGTTCGCGGTCGGTGCGTTTCACGATCTGATGGTCGAGATCGAGGGTCGGCTGCTGCTGCACGAACGCGCGGTCGTGCTCGACTCGCGCAATCTCGATACGTTGCTGGCGATCCCTATCTGAAGGGAGCGTCCGATGAAGATGATGACCACTGCCGCCGGTGCCGCATTTCTGTTGCAGGCGATGGCCTTCGCCACCTTCGCGCCGGCGCATGCCGCCGAGCGTCCGCCGGGCTTCCCGTCACAACAGGTGCGCGTGGTCGTACCGTTCCCGCCCGGCGGGACCAGCGATATCGTCGGCCGCATCATCGCGCAACGGCTTGCCACGTCGACCGGACAGCGCTTCCTGGTCGAGAACCGTCCGGGCGCGGGGGCGGCGATCGGCATCACGCTGGTGACCTCGTCGACGCCCGACGGGCAGACGTTGCTGCTCGGCGCCGCCGGCCCGCTGACGATGAGCCCGCACATGAGTCGCGTGCCGTACGATGCCGACCGTGACCTCGCGCCGATCGCACTCGTCACCGCCGTACCGAACATCGTCGTCGTGCATCCGAGCGTACCGGCGAAGACGCTTGCAGAGCTGGTCAGCTTGGTACGCGCGCGCCCGGGCAACGTCAACTTCGGTTCGGCCGGTCAGGGGACGACCGCGCATCTTTCGGGCGAGCTGTTCCGGGCGCTCGCCGGCGTCGATATGGTGCATGTGCCCTACAAGGGGACCTCGGCCGCGGTCGCCGACCTCGTCGGCGGGCAGATCGACCTGCTGATCGACAACCTGCCGGGCGTCCTGCCCCAGGTACGCGCGGGCAAGCTGCGCGCACTCGCCCTGACCAGCGACACCCGCTCGAAGGCCGCCGCGGATGTTCCCTCGGCGCCCGAGGCCGGCATGAAAGAGTTGATCGTCAGTGGCTGGTTCGGTTTCTTCGGGCCGGCGAAGACCCCACAGCCGATCGTCGAATGGATGGCGCAGGAGATCATCGCGGCGGCGAAGACGCCCGAGGTGCAGGCGCAGCTCGCCGATCTCGGTGGCGAAACCGACCTGCGCGGGCCGGCCGCGTTTCGAGCGTATCTGCGTGCCGAATCCGAGCGCTGGGGTCGGATCATCCGCGCAGCGAAGATCCAGGTGCAGTAACGCCATGAACGCGCGCGGCGGAGTCAACGGCCATTTCGAAGCGGTGCATCCACCGGCACACGAAGTGTTGCCGGACGAGGGCGAATTGCGCGAGCTCGTCCGGCTCACGTCCACGCCGGTGTCGGCCGTGCCGCTCACCGCCGCGTCGATGCGCGCGCACGCCCGAGTCCAGGCACGCGAGACGTCGACGATGATCGAGCGCGCCGCACGTCTGCGCAACGCAGGTCACGGTTCGCTGATCAGCTACTCGCGTAAGGTGTTCATACCGCTCACGCGTCTGTGCCGCGATGTCTGTCATTACTGCACGTTCGCCACCACGCCGCGCGATCTCCGTTCGCCGTATCTGTCCGAAGCCGAAGTGCTCGCGATCGCACGCGCGGGCCGCGACGCGGGCTGCGACGAGGCGCTGTTCACGCTCGGCGACAAACCCGAGCTGCGCTGGCCGCAGGCACGCGAGGCGCTGGAGCGCCTCGGCTACCCCAGCACGATCGCGTATCTGGGCGCGATGTGCGAACGCGTACTCGAGGAAACCGGGCTGCTTCCGCACGCCAACCCCGGCGTGATGGATGGCGCAGACATCGCGCTGCTGCGCCGGTCCTGCGCCTCGCAGGGACTGATGCTCGAAGCGACAGCGCTGCGTCTGACCGAGCGCGGTGGTGCGCATTTCGGTTCACCCGACAAGCATCCGCAGGCGCGGCTCGACACGATCCGTATCGCCGGCGAGCTCGCCGTCCCTTTCACCAGCGGCATCCTGATCGGGATCGGCGAGACGCGCGCGGAGCGCCTCGACGCGTTGCTCGCGCTGCGCGAACTGCACCGCCGCCACGGACATCTGCAGGAAGTGATCATCCAGAACTTCCGCGCGAAGCCCGGCACCGCGATGGCGCATGTTGCGCATGTCGAACACGAAGAGCTCGCGTGGACGATCGCACTCGCGCGCATCGTGTTCGGGGCGTCGATGAACATCCAGGCGCCGCCGAACCTGAGCGCAGCGAGTCTCGAACCGCTGATCGCAGCGGGCCTCAACGACTGGGGCGGCATCTCGCCGGTGACGCCCGATCATGTCAATCCCGAGGCGCCGTGGCCGGCGATGGAGACGCTGCGCGCCGCGACCGCAGCCGCGGGCAAGACGCTGGTGGCGCGGCTGCCCACGTACCCCGCGTGGTGCCTGGAGGCCACGCGCTGGCATGATGCGCGTGTCCTGCCGCACCTGTACCGGCGTGTCGACAGCGACGGCTATGCACGGACCGATACCTGGCACCCGGGTATCGCGGGCGCGTTGCCGTGCAAGCCCGTGGCAGCGACGCACATCACGGCTGACGACCTCGCACCGATCGTCGAACGCGCGCTGCAGGGCGAGCGTCTGGACGAGGCCGCGATCGTGCGCATGTTTCGCGCGCGCGACGGCGAAGTCGAGTTCGTCTGCGCCGCCGCCGACGCGCTGCGTGCCGCGCACGTCGGCAACCGCGTGACCTACGTCGTCAATCGCAACATCAACTACACGAACGTCTGCCTCTACCGTTGCCGCTTCTGCGCGTTCTCGAAGGGTCGGCGCAGCGCGGCGCTGCGTGGTGCCGCTTACGACCTCGACGATGCCGAGATCTCGCGCCGGGTCGCCGAGGCCTGGGCGCGCGGCGCGACCGAGGTGTGCATGCAGGGCGGCATCCACCCCGACTACACCGGCGACACCTATCTCCATGTGCTCGATCTGGTCAAACGCGTCGCCCCCGACATCCATTTGCACGCGTTCTCGCCGCTCGAAGTGACCCACGGTGCCGCGACCCTCGGCCTCGGCATCGACGCATTCCTCGCACGACTGCAGGGCGCGGGGCTCGGCACGCTGCCCGGCACGGCGGCCGAGATTCTCGACGACGAAGTGCGGGCGACGCTTTGCCCGGACAAGGTCGATACCGCGCAGTGGCTGCGGGTGATGGAAGCCGCGCATCGACTCGGGCTGCGCACGACGGCGACGATCATGTTCGGACACATCGACCGGAGCGTGCACTGGGCGCGCCATCTGCTGCACATCCGTGATCTGCAGGCGCGCACCGGTGGGTTCACCGAGTTCGTGCCGCTGCCTTTCGTGCACCGGGAGGCGCCGATCTTCCTGCAGGGGCGAGCACGCAGCGGCCCCACCTGGCGCGAAACGATGCTGATGCATGCGATCGCGCGTCTCGCCTTGCACCCCGTGCTCACGAACATCCAGGTGTCCTGGGTCAAGCTTGGTCCGGACGGCGCGCTCGCCGCCCTGGCTGCGGGGTCGAACGATCTGGGCGGCACGCTGATGAACGAAAGCATCTCGCTCGCCGCGGGTAACGAACACGGGCAGGAGTTTTCGCCGGCACAGATGGATGCATTGATCCGCCGGGCCGGACGCGAACCCGCGCAGCGCACGACGTTGTATGGTGCGGTCGACGCCACGCGCAGCGCGTGTGCTTACGCGGCGGCACCGCTGGCGCCGGTCGTGGCGACCCCGGTGCGGCCGCGAAGCGGCCG
>JACMMK010000313.1 GCA_014379045.1 Burkholderiales bacterium | reverse complement strand
GTGCTTCGCACCACGAGCCCCGTATTCCACACCGGTTTGACGGTGGTCGAGATGAGACCGGCGATGACATCGCCGCCGCTCAGCCCGAGGATGGCCGACAGGGTGCTTCCCGTGTCCGGCGCGAGATTGCTCTCCAGGTAGACATGGGCGCCCGCGTAGAGCGTGTTGGCGCCGCTGGTGTACGCGTGGATGGGCTTGTTGGTACGCGTGTAGCTCGGGCCCTTCTTGAAGTGATTGCCCACGATGCTGCTGCTGGTCAGAAGGCCGTCCTGGCTGGCCAGGTCGAGATCCATGTTGCTGCGGTCGTAGACCAGGTTATTGACGAACACCAGCTCGCGCGAGCGTGCCAGCGGGTTACGCTCGACGATGTGCGCGAACAGGTTCCCGGTCATCGTCACCCGACCGCCGGTCTCCGCGCTGCCTAACAACACGCCGAAGCCGTGTTTCTCGAGCATGGTGCCGTCGTCGGTCGGATGGATGGAGTCGTGCAGCGGCTCCGCGAAGATATTGTTGCTGAAGGTGATGTTGTCGTGCGGGCCCCAGACGCTGGCGATCTCGTCGATCGACCAGCTGAACGAGCAATGGTCGATGACCACGTTCTGCACCGGGTTCGCGTCGCTGCCCTCGAGCTTGATCGCATCGCGATTGCCCGGAGCGGGACCGACCGCGTCGTCGCCGATGCGGAAGCGCAAGTGCTGGATGAGGACGTCCGACGTGTGGACCTTGAAGGCCGCGCCGCGAATCATGATTCCCGGCGAAGGCGCGGTCTGGCCGGCGATCGTCAGCTTGCCATTGCGGATCGTCATGTCGGCGGTGAGGCGGATCACCCCGGAAATATCGAACACGCAGGTGCGCGCGCCGGTTCCATCGATGCACGCCTTCAGCGATCCCGTGCCGCTCGCGTTGAGGTTCGTCACCTTGTAAACCGCGCCACCGCGACCGGCGGGGGTATCCATGCCGTAGCCGGCTGCACCGGGGATGACCGGGACCGCATGCGCGGGGTTGGCAAGCAGAGCGGCGATCGTGACCAGCGCAATGCGATTACAGAAACTAACTACTCTCATGTCGACCCTCTCGTGGTGATTCGTTCGCGGTTCGGCGTAACGAGCTCCGGGTCGGGTCTGGGCGACTTCTTCGCCATGCCACTGTCGGACTGTTCCTACGCGTCTGTAGGACGTTTACGGTCGGCCAGCCCGGCCGCTGCAGTGGAAATTCAGAATTGCGCTGGAGGCTATCTGTCTCCACCGCACGACAAATCAAATATGTCAGGTACTTATGAAGAGATAGGGGGTAGCCCTTACCCTTGCTAATGTGAGCGGCATCTAGGTCGCTCGCGGCCGACGCGTTTCAGCGCAACCGTCGCCGCTGGCCGCCCAGGGGCAGGTTGGTCGCCGCCCGTTCGCCCCATGCCCGATGCCGCGCAGAGCAGGATCATCGGAACCACCGACCACGACCGCACGCACTCCCTCGGTTCGATGCCGCGATGGGGCCAGCCCAAGGTCCCGCAGCGCGAGACATTACGATCGCGATACCGAGGGGGTTACATGCTCATCAATTGCGTTGCGTACCGGCACGGCCAGAAGGTCGCCGACATCGAGATCGACGAAATTCATCGCTACGTCTGTGAGCCCGACGGCCTCGGACTGCATCCGCTCGCGGTGGAAGATGCCTGCAAGGGTCATCAGCGTCCGAAGATCGAGGACTACGGCGACAGTTTGTTCGCCGTGTTGCACATGATCGAGCCGGAAGGTGCCAAATATCGCGTCGGCGAGGTCGCCGTATTCGCGGGCAGCAACTACGTGCTCACCGTGCGCAGCAACGCCGAGCGCGGTTTCCAGGAGGTGCGCGCGCGCTGCGAACGCGAGCCTTTGCTGTTGCGCATCGGCTCGGCGTTCGTGCTCTATGCGCTCATCGACGCGGTAGTCGACCGCTATTTCCCGGTGCTCGATCTGCTCGAGGACGAGCTCGAGACGGTCGAAGAGCGCATCTTCGCCGGCGGCTCGGCGC
>JACMMK010000312.1 GCA_014379045.1 Burkholderiales bacterium | reverse complement strand
GCCGGTCGCCACCGCCACCGACACCGGCGGCTCGATCCGCGAGCCGGCCGCGTTCTGCGGCATCACCGGCACCAAGCCGACCTACGGCCGCCCGTCGCGCTGGGGGATGATCGCGTTCGCATCGAGCCTCGATACGGCGGGTCTGATGACCGTGTCTGCGGAGGACGCGGCCTGGGTGCTGTCTTCGATGTGCGGCTTCGATCCGAACGATTCGACCAGTGTCGACCGCGTCGACGAAGACTTCACCCGCGACCTCGACCGCCCGGTCGCGGGCCTGCGCATCGGCGTGCCGAAGGAGTTCTTCGCCGCCGGCCTCGAGCCCGATGTGGAACGCGCGGTGCGCGCCGCGCTCGACGTCTACCGCGCGCAGGGCGCGACCCTGGTGGACATCTCGCTGCCGAGTGCCGAACTCGGCATCCCGGTGTACTACGTCGTCGCCCCGGCCGAATGCAGTTCGAACCTCTCGCGCTTCGACGGCGTGCGCTACGGGCACCGCGCGCTGTCACACGGCGACCTCGCCGACATGATCAAGCGTTCGCGCGCCGAGGGCTTCGGCGCCGAGCCCAAGCGGCGCATCCTGATCGGCACCTATGTGCTGTCGCACGGCTACTACGACGCCTATTACCTGAAGGCGCAGAAGGTGCGGCGCCTGATCGCCGACGAATTCCAGCAGGCGTTCACGCGCTGTGACGTCATCGCCGGGCCGGTGACGACCGGTGTCGCGTTCGGTTTCGGCGAGAAGGCCGCCGATCCGGTGTCGATGTACATGTCCGACCTATACACGATTCCGGGCAGCCTGGCGGGGGTGCCGAGCATGAGCATTCCATGCGGGTTCGGCGCGGGTGCACGCAACGGAGGTCGGCCGGTCGGCCTGCAGCTGATGGCGAACTATTTCGACGAGGCGCGCATGCTCGGCGTCGCACACCAGTATCAGCTCGCGACCGACTGGCATCGGCGCGTGCCGCAGGGCTTCGAAGCGTGAACGCGTCGACCGTGAAGGAATCGGCGGTGAAGGAATCGAGCGTAAACGCCGACTGGGAAGTGGTGATCGGGCTCGAGACCCATACCCAGTTGTCGACGCTGAGCAAGATCTTCTCTGGCGCATCGACCGCGTTCGGTGCCGAGCCGAACACGCAGGCGAGCGTGATCGATCTCGCCCTGCCGGGGGTGTTGCCGGTGTTGAATCGCGGCGCGGTCGAGCGCGCGATCCGGTTCGGGCTGGCGGTTGGCGCGACGATCGCGCCGCGCAGCGTGTTCGCGCGGAAGAACTATTTCTATCCCGATCTACCGAAGGGCTACCAGATCAGCCAGTACGAGATTCCGGTCGTGCAGGGTGGGTCGCTCACCTGCCTGGTCGACGGCAAGGGCTTTGAGCCGTACGTGAAGACGGTGCGCCTGACGCGCGCGCATCTGGAGGAAGACGCAGGCAAGTCGCTGCACGAAGATTTCGCGGGGATGAGCGGCATCGACCTGAATCGCGCAGGCACGCCGTTGCTCGAGATCGTCACCGAACCCGACATCTGCGTTCCCGACATCGAACGCGCGGCGCTCGAAGCAGTCTGCTACGCACGCGCGCTGCACGCGCTGGTCACCTGGCTCGGCATCTGCGACGGCAACATGCAGGAAGGGTCGTTCCGGTGCGATGCGAACGTGTCGGTGCGGCGCCCGGCTGCCGCGCTCGGCACGCGCTGCGAGATCAAGAACCTGAACAGCTTCCGCTTCATGCAGCAGGCGATCGTCCACGAGGCGAAACGGCAGATCGAGTTGATCGAGTCGGGCGGCGTGGTCGTCCAGCAGACGCGTCTGTACGATCCCGATCGTGACGAGACGCGCTCGATGCGCAGCAAGGAAGACGCGATGGACTATCGCTACTTCCCCGACCCCGACCTGCTGCCGCTCGAGATCGCGCCCGAGTGGGTAGAACGGGTTGCGCGCGAGATGCCGGAATTACCTGCGGCGATGCGCGAGCGTTTCGTCGCCTCCTACGGCATGACCGCGTACGACGCGGCACAACTGACCACGACCCGCGCGACCGCGCAGTATTTCGAGGCGGTCGCGCAATGCCTGCCCGCAACGGCTGCGAAGAGTGCGGCGAACTGGGTCAATGGTGACCTCGCGGCAGCGCTCAATGCGGCACAGATCGAGATCGAGCGCGCGCCGGTCGCTGCGCCGCAACTCGCGCAACTAATTGCGCGCGTCGACGATGGCACGATCAGTCTGAAGACTGCAAAACAGGTGTTCGCGGCGCTCTGGCAAAGCGAAGGCGAGGACGCCGATGCGATCATCGAAGCGCGCGGGTTGCGCCAGATTTCGGATACGTCGGCGCTGATGAAAATCGTCGATGCGGTGCTGACGTGCAACCCGAAGTCGGTCGGCGAGTTTCGCGCAGGGCGGGAGAAGGCATTCAACGCGCTCGTCGGTCAGGTAATGAAGCAGAGTCGCGGCCAGGCGAACCCGCAGCAAGTCAACGAAATACTGCGCGAAAGACTGAGCGGATTAGTCCGAAAGGACTAATCCGGGCGCCGGTCCCGGTTGGAGGTGTCACCGACTCGTGGCAGAGTTTGCGTGACCTGATGCGTCTGCCGTCGCTGCATCCGGTTCGCTCGCTACCGGCGTATGTCAATTTGTGGCGGTTCGATGCGTACGCCACGCCATACGGCCGGTCCCCAGGACGGCGACCCATGCTGCACCCTCATTCGGGAGACACTTCAATGAGCAAGTCATCTGCGCTGATCGGCGCCCTCGCCCTCGGTACGGCCGTGCTCGCGGCCACGCCGCAAATCGGTCATGCGGGCTTTACGCTGTTCGAAGGCATCGGTCCAAACGCTGCCGGTATTCAGGGCGTCGTCGACGCCTACCGTGGTGCGCTCGGCGCGCTGAACGCGAACACGCCAGGCTCCGTCGTCGGCGGGCGCCGCGAGATCAACTGGGATGGGGTTCCGGCAGCCCTGTCCGATCCGGGACTGTTTCCCGGGAACTTCTTCAACGCGAACCTGGCGGGTCGTGCACGCGGTGCCGAGTTCACCACGCCGGGCACGGGCTTTCTCGTCAGCGCGAGTGCCGGCGGCGCTACACCGATTGCCTTCGGCTTTTCCGGCGACTTCACGCCATTCAGCCCGCAGAAACTGTTCGCACCGATCGGCAGCACTATCACCGACGTCAACTTCTTCGTGCCGGGGTCGGCGATCGCGGCGACAGTCAGTGGCTTCGGGGCCGTGTTCAATGACGTGGAAGCGGCCGGCACGACGCTCGAGGCATTCGACGTGAGCGGCGTGTCGTTGTTCACGCGCTCGATCCTGTTCAGCGCCAACAACAACACGTTGTCGTTCCTGGGCATCCAGGCGAACGCCGGCGAGCGCATCGCGCGCGTGCGATTGACTACGGGTACCGGAGCATTGCTGAGCAACGGGCTGTTCGAAGCCGGCGACGGTGTAGTGATGGACGATTTCATCTACGCCGAGCCGCTGGCCACGGCCGTGATACCCGTACCCGCGAGCGTATTGCTGTTCGGCTCGGGTCTGCTGGCGATGGTGGGGCTGGGTCGCAAACGGCAGTCAGCAGCGCGCGCTTGACGGTGCGGTCGCGCTGGATGCGGCCTCGCCACCGCATCCGGCTCGACCTTCGACGCACAGGTAGACCGCGTCAGCGTGGCCTGCCCCTGTTTCAGCAGATCGCAGGGCGGTGCGCACACCCTCGGGGTGAAAGCTTACTCGCGTCACGTTGACTTGCGCAGTCGCAGAGCATTCCCGATCACCGACGCGGAACTCAGACTCATCGCCAGCGCCGCGATCATCGGCGACAGCAGCCATCCGGTGACCGGATACAGCAGCCCGGCGGCGAGCGGAATGCCGAGCGCGTTGTAGACGAACGCGAAGCCGAGATTCTGTTTCATGTTGACGATCGTCTGCGCCGAGATCCGGCGCGCCTGGACGATGCCGCGCAAGTCGCCCTTGACCAGCGTGATCTGGGCGCTGTTCATCGCCACATCGGTGCCGGTGCCCATCGCGACTCCCACGTCCGCCTTGGCGAGGGCGGGGGCATCGTTGATACCGTCGCCGGCCATTGCGACGACGCGACCCTCGCTCTGCAACCGTGCGACGAGCGCAAGCTTGTCGGCGGGCTTGACCTCGCCGTGGACCTCGGTGATACCGAGTCTGGATGCCACGGCGCGCGCGGTCGACAGCCCGTCGCCGGTCGCCATGATCGTTCGCAACCCTTCGGCGGCGAGCGCGCTCAGCGCGTCGGCGCTGGTTGCCTTGACCGGATCGGACACGGCGATCAGGCCAGCCATCCGCGTATCGACCGCCAGATGCATCACGCTCGCGCCTGCGGTGCGCAAGCCTTCGGCCTCTGCGGTCATCCCGGCGACGGAAACGCCTACCTCGGCCATCAGCGCGGCATTGCCGAGCGCCACATTCTTGCCGCCTAGCATGCCGCGCACCCCGATGCCGGTATGCGAATCGAAGTGTTCCGGCTTCTCGAGCGTGACGCCGCGCTCGCGTGCCGCGCGCACGATCGCTTCGGCCAACGGATGTTCGCTGCCCTGATCGAGGCTTGCGGCGAGGCGCAGCACTTCGTCTTCGGTGAACCCCGGCGCTGCGATCACTCGGTCGAACGCGGGCTTGCCCTCGGTCAGCGTGCCGGTCTTGTCGACGATCAGCGTATCCACCCGGCCCAGGTTCTCGATCGCGGCGGCGTCGCGAAACAGGACGCCCTGCGTCGCCGCGCGTCCGGTGGCCACCATGATCGACATCGGCGTCGCCAGTCCGAGCGCGCACGGGCACGCGATGATCAATACCGCGACCGCGTTGACGAGGCCGTAGATCCAGCGCGGTTCGGGCCCGAACAGCCCCCAGGCAAGAAACGTGAGGAGCGCGATGCCGATCACGCCGACGACGAAATAGCCCGCAACCCGATCCGCCATCCGCTGGATCGGCGCGCGACTGCGCTGCGCCTGCGTGACCATCTGGACGATCTGCGCGAGCACGGTCTGCGCGCCGACCTTCTCGGAGCGCATCACCAGCGCGCCGGTGGTGTTCATCGTCGCACCGATCACCTTGTCGCCTGGCCGCTTGGTCACCGGCATCGGTTCGCCGGTGAGCATCGATTCGTCGACCGCGCTGCCGCCTTCGGTCACTACGCCGTCGACCGGGACTTTCTCTCCGGGCCGCACGCGCAGGAGGTCGCCGACATGCACGTGCGTCAGCGGCACGTCTTCTTCGGCGCCGTCAGGGGCGATCCGACGCGCGGTCTTGGGTGCCAGGCCGAGCAGCGAGCGAATCGCCGCCGAGGTCTGCGAGCGCGCCTTGAGTTCGAGCAGTTGGCCGAGCAGGGTGAGCGAGATGATCACCGCGGCGGCTTCGAAGTAGACCGATACGCGTCCCATCGACATGAAAGATGCGGGGAACACGCCGGGCGCCACCGTCGCGACGACGCTGTAGAGGAACGCGGCCGCAGTGCCCAGACCGATCAGCGTCCACATGTTGGGGCTGCGGTTGCCGATGGATTGAACGCCGCGCACGAAGAACGGCCACCCCGCCCACAGGACGATCGGCAACGTCAGCATAAGCTCGATCCAGCTCTGCGTTGCCATGTCGAACAGCGCGATACGATGTCCGACCATCGCCAGGACGGTCACCACGACGGTCAGCGGCAACGTCCACCAGAAGCGGCGCCGGAAGTCGACCAGTTCGGGATTTTCGCCTTCGTCGAGGCTCGGCAGCTCGGGTTCGAGCGCCATGCCGCATTTGGGACAGGCGCCCGGATGATCCTGGCGTACTTCCGGATGCATCGGGCAGGTATAGATCGCGCCGGGTGCGATGGGCGCGGAGTCCGGCGCCGGCACCGCGTCTGCCACAGGCGAGAGGTACTTCGCGGGATCCGCGATGAACTTCGTCTTGCAGCGCGCGCCGCAGAAATAGACCGGCGCACCATCGTGGTGATGCACATGAGGCGACGCAGGCGTCACGGACATGCCGCAGACCGGGTCTTTCAACGAGGCATCTGTCATGGGCTGAGCCCTTCAGTGCCGCTTCGGCCACAGCTGGGGCTGCGCGAGGGTCGGTGCCGTGGAGGCGGCGAGCGGGGGCGCGTCGTTCGCGGTGTTCGGCGCACGCGCGCGGGGATGCGGCAGATCGAGAAACACTTCGGTCAAGCCGTCGCGCGAGGTCGCACCGATCGCGCCCGCGTGCGCCTGGGCGATCGAGCGCGCGATC
>JACMMK010000311.1 GCA_014379045.1 Burkholderiales bacterium | reverse complement strand
TTGGGCAGCGTGACGTAGCGCGGTTCGTTCAGGCGCAGGTCGGTGGTGATCACGACGGGCAGCGAGAGCGACACCGTCTCCAGGCCACCATCGACTTCACGCGTGACCTTCACGCGGCCATCGGCCACTTCGACCTTGCTGGCGAACGTGGCTTGCGGCAGGTCGCACAGCGCGGCGAGCATCTGGCCAGTCTGGTTGCAGTCGTCGTCGATCGCCTGCTTGCCGAGGATCGCCAGTTTCGGCTGTTCGCGATCGACGAGCGCCTTCAGCAACTTGGCGACCGCGAGCGGCTGCAGTTCGACATCGGTCTCGACGAGGATGGCACGGTCGGCGCCCATTGCGAGTGCGGTGCGCAGCGTCTCCTGGCACTGCGGCAGGCCGAGCGAGACGGCGATGATCTCGGTGCAGAGTCCGGCTTCCTTCAATCGGATCGCCTCCTCGACGCCGATCTCGTCGAAGGGGTTCATCGACATCTTGACGTTCGCGGTTTCGACCGCCATGCCATCGGACCGCACACGCACCTTCACGTTGTAGTCGATGACGCGCTTCACTGCGACCAGCACCTTCATGGGACCGTCCTGATCACGTTGCTGGGTGACTGATGATTATAGCCGCTGGGGTCGAAACGAGCGGCAGCGCCTGTGCCGTACGCGCATCCAGGCTGGACGCGCTGCGCCGCTAACGCCGGAACAGCGCCTGCAACTCGCCGACGATGCCGCGCCGGAACGCCGTCACGCAGACGACGAAGATCGAACCCATGATCACCGGGACCCAGGCGCCGACCCCCTGCGGCAACTGGTTCTGAAGTGTGATCACGAGCAGCGCGCCGACCACCGGCCCGAACACCGTCCCCAGGCCACCGAGCAAGGTCATCAGCACCACCTCGCCCGACATGTGCCAGTGCGCGTCCGACAGCGACGCGAGCTGGAACACCAGTGTCTTGGTCGCGCCCGCGGTACCCGACAACGCCGCCGACAGCGTGAAGGCGAGTACCTTGAAGCGGTCGACGTCGTAGCCGAGCGAGATCGCCCGCGGCTCGTTCTCGCGGATCGATTTCAGCACCTGTCCGAACGGCGAATGGATCGTGCGATAGATCAGCAGGAACCCCGCCATGAACACGGCGAACACGAAGTAATACATCGCGTAGATGTTGTCGAGATCGATCAGTCCGAAAGCCCTTCCGCGTGGCACTCCCTGCAATCCGTCCTCGCCTCCCGTGAACGGCGCCTGCAGCCAGACGAAATAGATCATCTGCGACAGTGCCAGCGTGATCATCGCGAAGTAGATGCCCGAGCGGCGTATCGCGAGCCACCCGAACACATATCCGACCGCCCCGCCCGCGCACGTGCCGAGCAGGATGCCGAGCTCGGGCGTGAATCCCCACGCCTTGCAAGCATGGCCGGCGAGATAACCCCCGACCGACAGGAACGCCGCGTGGCCGAAGGAGAGCAGGCCGGTATAGCCGAGCAGCAGGTTGAACGCGCAGGCGAACAGCGCGAAGCACCAGACCTTCATCATGAACGTCGGATACACGAGCAGCGGCGCGATCAGGCCCACGACCAGCAGCAACGCGATGCCGAGCAGGGTGCCGTTCACACGCACGTTCATTGCATCTGCTCCGTGTTGCGATCCGGACGCCGTCTGCGCCTCCGGTGCAGGCGCCTCGCGCTCATTTCTCGCGCCCGAACAGGCCCGCCGGGCGTACCAGCAGCACGATCACCATCACCACGAAGATGATGACCGCCGAGGCCTCGGGCTGGAACAGCAGCTTCACCGGATAGATTGCCTGCGCGACGATCGGTGAGCCGCTCGTCGCCTTGTCGATCACGGTGGCGATCACCCCGGATTTCACGACCCCTTCGATCAGGCCGAGGCCGACGCCGGTCACGATCGCTCCGGCGATCGAACCCATGCCGCCGATCACCACGACCGCGAACACGACGATGATCAGATTCGACCCCATCAGCGGATTGACCTGGAAGATCGGTGCGGCGAGCACGCCGGCGAACGCGGCAAGCGCGACGCCGTAGCCGTAGGTGAGGGTGATCATCAGCGGCACATTGATGCCGAACGCCTGGAGCAGCCGCGGATTCTCGGTGCCCGCGCGCAGATACGAGCCGAGCTTGGTGCGCTCGATCACGAACCAGGTGACGAAGCAGACCGCGAGCGAGGCGACCACGACCCAGGCGCGGTAATTCGGCATGAACATGAAGCCCAGATTCTGCCCGCCGGTGAGTTGCGCCGGCACGTCGTAGCGCAGCCCCGAGATGCCGAACCAGGTACGGAAGAGCCCCTCGCAGATCAGCGCAATGCCGAAGGTGAGCAGCAGCCCGTACAGGTGATCGAGGTGATAGAGACGCTTCAGCAGCGTCTTCTCGATCAGGATGCCGAAGGCCCCGACCGCGAGGGGTGCGAGCAGCAACGACCACCAGTAGTTGACGACGAGATCGGGATTGCCGACCCATTCGCCCAGCTTGTAGAAGCCGATCCAGGCGATGAAGGCGCCCATCATGTACTGCGCGCCGTGGGTAAAGTTGATGATGTTCAGCAGGCCGAAGATGATCGCGAGCCCGAGCGAGAGGATCGCGTAGAACGAGCCGTTGATCAGTCCGACCAGCAACTGTCCGAACAGCGCCTGCGGAGTGATGCCGAGGAGTTCAGCCACAGGCGTCCTCTCGTGAAGACCGCCCCGACGCGTATTCGCGCCGGGGGGCACGCGGCATCCCGGACACTGCGTCGTGCAGGGGCGACTGTTGGCACCAGGCGCGGATCGAATCGATCACCGCGGCGCGAGCCCGATACTCACTCGCGCCGACCCCGCCCTGGCCCGCCATCACTTCTTCTTCGTCACCAGCGCACACCGGCTATCGGCCAGCGGCTGCCACGCCTGATCGGCCGGAATCGTCTGGCGCAGGTGGTAGAGATCCCACGGCCCTTTCGATTCCGCTGGCGTCTTCACCTGGAACAGGTACGCGTCCTTGATCAGCCGCCCGTCTTCGCGGATGCGCGCGCCAGGGGCGAAGAAATCGTTGACCGGCGTCGCACGCATGCGCCCCATCACCGCCTTCGCGTCATCGGTGCCGGTCGCCGCGACCGAACGCAGGTAGTGCAACACCCCCGAATACACCCCTGCGTGCACCATCGTCGGCATCCGCTTCTGCTTGTCGAAGAAGCGCTTCGACCAGGCGCGCGTCTGTTCGTTCAGATCCCAGTAGAAGGTCTCGGTCAGATACATGCCGCCGGCCACCTTGGGGCCGAGACTGTGCACGTCGGAGACGAACATCAACAGCCCCGCCAGCTGCTGCTTCGGCGTGATGCCGAACTCCGAAGCCTGGCGGATCGAATTGGTGGTATCGGTGCCGGCATTGGCGAGTCCGATCACCTTCGCCCCCGACGCCTGCGCCTTCAGCAGGAACGACGAGAAATCGGTGCCGGGGAACGGATGGCGAACCGCGCCGAGCACCTTCCCGCCCGAGGCTTGCACGACGGCGCCGGTATCCTTCTCGAGCGAATGACCGAACGCATAGTCGGCAGTGAGGAAGTACCAGCTGTCTCCGCCCTGCTTGACGACGGCGCGACCCGTGCCGTTGGCAAGCGCGTAGGTGTCGTAGGTCCAGTGCACGTTGTTCTCGGTGCACTGCTCGTTGGTGATCAGCGTCGACGCGGCGCCCGAGACGATCGTGATCTTCCCGAGCTTCTGCGCGATCGGCATCACCGCGAGCGCGGTCGACGTCGTCACCAGGTCGGCAATCATGTCGACGTTGTCACGCTCGAACCACTCACGTGCGCGATTAGCCGCGATGTCGCCCTTGTTGAGGTGATCGGCGGACACGATCTCGATCTTGAACGGTGCACCGCCTTTCGTCTCGGCGCGGAAATCGTCGATCGCCATCTGCGCGGCGAGTACCGAACCCGGTCCGGCGAGGTCCGAATACAGGCCCGAGAGATCGGTCAGGACGCCGATCTTCACGATACCGTCGGACACCTTCGCCTGGCTGAATGCGACCCCTGCAGCGAGCAACGCTCCTGCGGCACCGATGGCCGCGACCTGCTTGATGACCTTTTTCATGTTCTCCTCCTCGTTGAACTGTGAACTTCAATCGACGGACAATCCGCGTACGGACAGGATCTGCCTGCACACGATCAGACGCCGAGTATTTCCTGCAACTGATCCATCTTCGATCCAAGCTCGGCGTGCGTCACCACTTCTGCAACGCGCCCATGCTCGATCACGTAGTGCCGGTCGGCGAGCGGCGCGGCAAACCGGAAATTCTGCTCGACCAGCACGATCGTGAAGCCGCGCACCTTCAGCTCGCGGATCACGCGCCCGAGCGTCTGCACGATCACCGGGGCGAGGCCTTCGGTGATCTCGTCGAGCAGCAGCAGCTTCGCGCCGGTGCGCAGGATGCGCGCCATCGCCAGCATCTGCTGTTCGCCTCCCGACAGTCGCGTGCCAGGGCTCGACCGGCGCTCCAGAAGATTGGGAAACATCTGGTAGATCTCGTCGAGCGACAGCCCACCGGGTGCGATCAGCGGCGGCAACAGCAGGTTCTCTTCGGTGGTGAGACTCGCGAAGATGCCCCGCTCCTCCGGACAGTAGCCGATCCCCAGCCGGGCGATGCGGTGCGTCGCGAGACCGATCGTCTCGCGACCGTTGAGCCGGATCGAGCCGGTGCGTCGTCCGGTGAGACCGAGGATCGCCCGCAGCGTGGTCGTGCGCCCTGCGCCATTGCGACCGAGCAGCGTCACGCATTCGCCGCGCCGCACCACCAGATCGATGCCGTGCAGCACGTGCGATTCGCCATACCACGCGTGCAGGTCCTTCACCTGCAACAGTTCGCTGTCGGAACCCTCTACCGCCGCCGCCACGCTATCCATCGCTGACCCCGATATACGCTTCGCGTACCAGCGGGTTGCTCGACACCTCGGCGTACGTCCCCTCGGCCAGCACGGCGCCGCGCGCCAGCACGGTGATCGTGTCACCGAGTTCCTCGACCACCGACAGATGGTGCTCGACCATCAGGATCGTGCGGTTGGCTGCGACCTTGCGAATCAGTGCGGTGACCCGACCGACATCCTCGTGACCCATGCCGGCCATCGGCTCGTCGAGCAACATCATCTCGGGGTCGAGCGCGAGCGTGGTGGCGATCTCGAGTGCACGCTTGCGTCCGTAGGGAAGTTTGACGGTCGCGAGGTCGGCGAACCTGCCGAGGTCGACCGCGTCGAGCAGTTCCATCGCGCGCCCGTTCAACTGGTCGAGCACCCGTTCGGAGCGCCAGAACTGGAACGACAGGCCGAGCTTTCGCTGCAATGCGATGCGCACGTTCTCGAGCACCGTCAGATGCGGAAACACTGCCGAGATCTGGAACGAACGCACGATGCCGCGGCGGGCAATCTGCGCCGGCTTCTCGGTCGTGATGTCCTGCCCGTTGAACAGAATCGTGCCACGCGTCGGGGCGTGGAACTTGGTCAGCAGGTTGAACGTGGTCGTCTTGCCCGCGCCGTTGGGTCCGATCAGCGCATGGATCGTGCCGCGCCGGATGCGCATACCGACGTCGTTGACCGCAATGAAACCCTTGAACTCTTTCGTGAGGCCGCGGGTCTCGAGGATCAGGTCCTCAGTCATCAAATGCCTGCACCCCGCCCATGCCACCCACTGCGGCAGTTGTT
Source organism: Burkholderiales bacterium (assembly GCA_014379045.1). GTDB lineage: Bacteria > Pseudomonadota > Gammaproteobacteria > Burkholderiales > CAIKXV01 > CAIKXV01. The sequence continues at coordinate 2,513 of JACMMK010000311.1, read as the reverse complement.
CGCTGGTGCTCGAGTCGAAGCCTCGATCATGTTCCTCCTCCGGTCCGCGCCGATGTGCCGTTGCGCTCGACGTCGGAATACCGATTGTCATGCCTTGTTCTGCCGCGCTCGTTCTTCCTTTTTTGTTTGCGGCGAGCGCAATGTACCCCTATGGCCAGAACGCGACAACCCATGATTTCGCACGCACGCACGCACGCGCGCGGCGGCAGGTGGTCAGCTGCGCAGTGCGCGCAACGCCTCTTCGATCCGGGTCACCGCGACGATTTCGATGCCCTCGATCGGCTGCTTAGGTCGATTGGCAGCCGGCACGATCGCGCGCGTGAAGCCGAGCTTCGCGGCCTCCTTGATCCGGTCCTGCCCGCGCACCACCGGGCGGATCTCGCCGGCGAGCCCCACTTCCCCGAACGCGACCAGCTTGCCCGAGAGCGGGCGCGCGCGCAGCGACGAGACGATCGCAAGCAGCACGGGAAGGTCTGCCGACGGCTCGCCGATGCGCACGCCGCCGACCGCGTTGACGAACACGTCCTGATCGTTGCAGGCGATGCCGGCGTGCCGATGCAGGACCGCGAGCAGCATCGCGAGCCGATTGTTCTCGAGGCCGACGGTGAGGCGTCGTGGGTTGGACCCCTGCGCGTCGTCGACGAGCGCCTGCAACTCGACGGCGAGCGGTCGGGTACCTTCCAGCGTGACCGTCACGCACGCGCCCGGCACGTCGGTGTCGTGCTGCGACAGGAACATCGCCGACGGGTTGGCGACGCCTTTCAGTCCTTTTTCGGTCATCGCGAACACGCCCAGCTCGTTGACCGCGCCGAAGCGGTTCTTGAACGCGCGGATCAGCCGGAAGCTCGAATGCGTCTCGCCTTCGAAATACAGCACGGTGTCGACCATGTGTTCGAGCACACGCGGCCCCGCAAGCGAGCCGTCCTTGGTGACATGCCCGACCATCACCAGTGCGCACCCCGACGCCTTGGCGAAACGGGTGAGTTGCGCCGCGCACTCGCGCACCTGCGACACCGATCCCGGTGCGGACAGCAACTGTCCGGAATAGACGGTCTGGATCGAGTCGATGACCGCGACCTCGGGCTTCTCCGCAGCGAGGGTGGCGAGGATGCTCTCGAGTTGCGTTTCGGCGAGCAGACCGAGTTCAGAGGCGTCGAGCCCGAGCCGACGCGCGCGCAGCGCGACCTGCTCCATCGACTCCTCGCCCGTCACGTACAACGCGCGGCGGTCGCCGGCCATCGTCGCCAGCGCCTGCAGGAGCAACGTCGACTTGCCGATGCCGGGGTCACCGCCGATCAATACGACGCTGGCACGCGTGAGCCCGCCGCCGAGCACCCGGTCGAGTTCCGGGCTGCCGGTGTCGAAGCGCGGCTCGGCATGCGGCTTGACCGTTGACAGCGCCGATACCGTGCGCGAGGTGCCGCCGTGGGAACTCGCCGCATTGCCCCCCGCCGCGGCCGGGTGCGTCGACAGCACCGTTTCGACAAGCGTGTTCCATTCCCCGCAGCCTGGACACTGGCCCTGCCACTTGTTGGTCTGCGCCGCGCAGGCGCTGCAGACGTGGACGGTACGCGCCTTGGCCAACGTGCGCGCCTCAATCAACTGACGGCGACGGCGACACTGCCGTCGCCATCGACAGCGCCACCGGCGGGTCGCCCAGCTCGCGCATCGGTACCCGTGGCGCCACCGCGCACAGCAACTCGTAGCCGATCGTGCCTGCCGCAGCGGCCACCTCCTCCACCGGCAACGCGCCGCCCCATAGCGTCACCGGGGTCCCGATGTCGGCCTGCGGTACGGGCGAGAGGTCGACTGCGAGCATGTCCATCGATACCCGGCCGACCGTGCGCGTACGCGCGCCGTCGACCAGCACCGGCGTACCGGTGGGCGCGTGCCGCGGATAGCCGTCGGCATACCCGCACGCAACGATGCCGATGCGCATCGCCTGCACTGCCTCGAACGAGCCGCCGTAGCCGACGCACTCGCCCGCGCGCAGCCGCTGGATCGCGATCAACGAGGACTCGAGTCGCATCGCGGCCTGCAGGCCGAGATCGGACGCGCTCTGATCGGCGAAAGGCGATACGCCATAGAGCATGATGCCGGGTCGCACCCACTGCGCGTGCGTGGCGGGAAAGCGCAGCAGCGACGCCGAGTTGGCGAGCGACCGCGGCAGCGGCGCCCGCGGCAGGGACGCCTGATCGATCGCGCGCACCTGCGCGTCGAACGTTTCCATCTGCGCGGCAACACCCTCGACCTCATCGGCGCAGGCGAAGTGCGTCATCAGCGTCACCGAAGCGACGCTGCGCAGCGCGCGCACTCTTTCAACTGCCGCGGTGAACGCGTGCGGCGCGAAGCCAAGACGGTTCATGCCACTGTTCATCTTGACGAAACAGTCGATCGGCCGGTCGAGCCGGGCCGCTTCGAGCATGTCGATCTGGGCGGCATCGTGGAGCACCGGGGTGATTCCCGCACGCGCGCAGTCGGCGAGATCGCGGGCACAGAAATACCCTTCGAGC
>JACMMK010000310.1 GCA_014379045.1 Burkholderiales bacterium | reverse complement strand
TCGGAGGGCAGGGCAGCGCACCTGCGGCCGGCGCGCCCGCAGGAAGCACGATGCCGGGCTTTGCGCTCCCGCCACGCCTGCCTGACTCCGCCGACGCGTCGCCCTCGACCGTTCCGGGCGTTGCACGAAGCGCCCCGCGTGCGCTCTCGCCACCGCGTGATATCGAAACCGCGGGCGCTACATCGGCGGCGCCGATGCGTACAGACCGTTCAGACCGCATCGACCGCGCCGAGCGCAGCGCGACACTTCCGGCTGCCGGCGACCCGATCCGCATCACCCGCGGGGTCATCGCCAACCCGGTCAACGCGACGCTGAGCGAGGCCTACGACCATCTGCAGGCAGGCCGCCTCGACCCGGCGCAGCGTCTGTACCAGCAACTCGCCGCAGCCGAGCCGCGCAATGTCGACGCGCTGCTGGGGCTCGCGGCGCTCGGCCAGATCGGCGGTCAGCACGAACAGGCGGTGAAACTCTATGTGCGCGTGCTCGAACTCGAACCGCGCAACGCGCATGCGCAGGGTGCGCTGATCGGACTGATCGGCCGCGCCGATCCCCTCGCCGCAGAATCGCAGTTGAAACAGCTGATCGTGCGCGAACCCTCACCTTTCCTGTACTTCACCCTCGGCAACCTGTATGCGGACCAGAACCGCTGGGCGCTGGCGCAGCAGGCGTTCTTCCAGGCGCATCACCTGCAACCGGAGAATGCCGATTACGCGTTCAATCTCGCGATCGGGCTGGAGCGCATCGCGCAGCCACGTCTGGCGGCGACCTATCTGAGAACCGCCGTCAAGCTCGCCGACTCCGGCGCCCGCGCGAGCTTCGACTTGGGAGCGGCGAGAAAACGCGTCGCGCTGCTCGAAGCGACGAACGAAGCCCGCTGAGCGTGGCCGAACAGCGGAAGAAACTCCGGTTGGGCGAACTGCTGGTGCAGCAGGGCCTGCTCTCGCTCGACCAGCTGCGCATCGTGCTGACCGAACAGAAGCGGCAGAGCGTGCCGATCGGGCGCCTGCTCGTGAAGCTCGGGTTCGTGTCCGAAGACGTGATCCGCGACGTGATGGCGCGCACGATCGGGCAGGAAAGCATCGACCTCGCGCAGGTGGTCGTCGACGCCGACGCGCTGAAGCTGGTGCCCGAAGAATTCGCCCGGCGCAACCGCGTGCTGCCGATCGCCTTCGACGACGAGACGCGCCTGCTCACGCTCGCCACCACCGACGTGTTCAAGGTCGTCGTGCTCGATCAGCTGCGCGCCAACCTCGGTGGACGCGTCGAGATCCGTACGTTGCTCGCGACCGAAGCGCAGATCGAAGAGGCGATCGACAAGTTCTACGGCTTCGAACTGTCGGTCGACGGCATTCTCGAAGAGATCGAGACCGGCGAGATCGACTACCAGAGCCTGCAGGCAGCCGAAGGCGAATACACGCAGCCGGTGGTGCGCCTGGTCGGCGCGCTGCTCGTCGATGCGGTGAAGCGCGGTGCCTCCGACGTCCACTTCGAACCCGAGAGCGCGTTCCTGCGCATCCGCTATCGGGTAGACGGCGTCCTCGAAACCATCCGCAGTCTGCACAAGACCTACTGGCCCGGTATTGCCGTGCGCTTGAAGGTGATGAGCGGCATGAATATCGCCGAGACCCGGGCGCCGCAGGACGGGCGGGTCTCGATGAACATCTCCGGCCGCCCGATCGACTTCCGCGTGTCGACGCAGCCGACGATCCACGGCGAGAACATCGTGCTGCGTGTGCTCGACCGGGAGAAATCGATCATCGGTCTGGACCGGATGAACCTCGCCGACAAGCAGCGCGCGAAGCTGCTGCTGATGCTCGCACGTCCGGAAGGCATCCTGATCGTGACCGGTCCGACCGGCAGCGGCAAGACCACGACGCTGTATTCGCTGCTCTCGCAGGTCAACGACGAGACGGTCAACATCATGACCCTCGAAGACCCGGTCGAATATCCGGTCACGCTGATGCGCCAGACCTCCGTCAACGAGAGTGCGAAAATGGAGTTCGCGAACGGCATCCGCTCGATCATGCGCCAGGACCCGGACATCATCCTGGTCGGCGAGATCCGTGATCACGAGACCGCCGAGATGGCGTTTCGCGCCGCGATGACCGGGCATCAGGTGTTCACCACGCTGCACACCAACTCGGCACTCGGCGCGTTCCCGCGGCTGCTCGACATCGGCATTCCCCCCGACATCATGGCGGGCAACATCATCGGCGTGATCGCGCAGCGACTGGTGCGGGTGCTGTGCCGACAGTGCCGGCAGGCCTATTCGCCGACGCACGAGGAACAGCGACTGATCGTGCACCCGGTCGAACGCCTGTATCGTCCGCTGGGCTGCGCGCATTGCGCAGGCAAAGGCTACAAGGGGCGCACGTCGATCATGGAGATCCTGGTGATGGATGGCGAGATCGACGAGCTGGTCGCGCGCCGGGCCACCGCGCGCGAACTGCGCATGATCGCAATCTCGCGCGACTTCCGCCCGCTCGCCGACGAGGCGATCGCGCGCGTGATCGATGGCACGACGAGCCTGGTCGAGGTAGCGCGTACGGTCGACCTGACCGGCCGCTACAACTGACCGGCCGCAGAGCCGGACCGGGACCGTAGACGATGGCCACTTTCCAGTACAAGGCGGTCGACCGCAGCGGACGCTCGGCGCGCGGCAACCTCGACGCGATGAACGACGTCGATCTGGAATTGCGCCTGCGGCGGATGGGCCTCGACATGATCGCGTTTCGCTCGGTCGAACCGCGCAGCCGTCAGGCGCAGGGGTCGGTCAAGCGACAGGAGGTCATCAACCTGTGCTTCGACCTGGAACAGATCAGTCGTGCCGGCATTCCGATGCTCGACGGACTGCGCGACCTGCGCGACGGCATGGAGAATCCGCGGCTGCGCGAGATCCTGACCGCGGTGGTCGAAGACATGGAGGGTGGCCGGCTCCTGTCGCAATGCCTCGCCCAGCATCCGGGGATCTTCAACAACGTGTTCGTGAGCCTGATCCGTGCCGGCGAGCAGTCGGGACAGATGACCGAAGTGCTCGAGAACCTCGGGGTGACGCTGCGGATGCAGGACGAGCTCACGGCCCAGACGCGTCGCCTGCTGGTGTATCCCAGCATCGTCCTCGTGGTGGTGCTGGCGGTGATGGGGTTTCTGTTCACCTACCTCGTGCCCCAGGTGACCGGTCTGCTGCGCACGATGGGGATTGCACTGCCGCTGCAGACAAAGATCATGATCGCGGTGTCCGATGTCGTGCGCAACTACTGGTTCCTGGTGATCGGCGTGCCGGCGCTGCTGATCGTGATCGGGGTGTCGCTGGTACGGGTGAACGAGCGCGCGCGCTATCTGTGGGACTACGTGAAGCTGCGGATCCCGGTCACCGGGCCGCTGCTGCAGAAGGTGATCATGGCGCGCTTCGCCAACGTGTTCGCGCTGCTCTATCGTTCGGGGATCACCATCCTGGAAGCACTGCGCACCAGCGAGGCCATCGTCGACAACAAGGTGATCGGGGACGCGATCGCGCGCGCGACGACCCAAATCAACGCAGGGGTGAGCCTGACCGAGGCGTTCCGGGATCTGGGCTCGTTCCCGCCGCTGGTGATCCGGATGCTGCGCGTCGGTGAATCGACCGGCGCGCTCGATACCGCGCTCGCCAACGTCACCTACTTCTACAATCGCGACGTGCGTGAGTCGATCGAGCGCGGGTTGAAACTGCTCGAGCCGGCGTTGATACTCGTTCTCGGCCTCGCACTGCTGACCATCATGTGGGCGGTGCTGTCACCCGTGTACGACATTCTGGGCAAGCTCAACCTGTGACGACGAT
>JACMMK010000030.1 GCA_014379045.1 Burkholderiales bacterium | reverse complement strand
CGGGCGGGTGTGAAGTAAGGCGTTTGCATAGACGCGCCACCCGGACGATACTGCCGACCCCCCTGTCCCTCCCGCGCACTCGCTGTGCGCCCGCGCGATGACCTACGGCAACGCTGCCGACACGCCCCGCCTCGCCCGCATCACGCTGCACACCCTGCAGAAGATGGCGCAGGCGGGCGATCGAATCACGATGCTGACCAGCTATGACGCGAGCTTCACCGCGTTGCTGGAGCGCGCCGGTGTCGAAACCCTGCTGATCGGCGATTCGCTCGGCATGGTGATACAAGGGCGCGACTCGACCCTCGCGGTCTCGCTGCGCGACATGATCTATCACACCGAGTGTGTCGCGCGCGGGTCGCAGCGGGCATTCCTGATCGCCGACATGTCGTTCGGCAGCTTCCAGATAAGCCCGCAACAGGCGTTCGAGAACGCGGCGCAGTTGATGGCTGCGGGGGCGCAGATGGTCAAAATCGAGGGCGGGGTGGCGATGGTCGATACCGTACGCTTCCTGGTCGAACGCGGTGTGCCGGTGTGCGCGCATATCGGACTCACGCCGCAGTCGGTGCATCAGCTCGGCGGTTATCGGGTGCAGGGTCGCACCGACGATGCCGCCGCACGCCTGAAGCTCGACGCGCAGCGACTCGAAGACGCGGGCGCCGGCATCCTCCTGTTCGAGGCGATACCGGCGGCACTCGCCGGCGCGCTCACCACGGCGGCGTCGGTGCCGACGATCGGCATCGGTGCGGGCCCGCACTGCTCCGGGCAGGTGCTGGTGCTGCACGATATGCTCGATGTGTTCCCCGGGCGCAAGGCGCGTTTCGTCAAGAACTTCATGGAGGGCAATGCGGGCATCGAAGCGGCGGTGGCGGCGTATGTCCGCGAAGTGAAGGCCGGAACGTTCCCCGGCACGGAGCATTCCTTCTAGACCACCGGGACGCACACTCGCGATGGACGTGATTCATTCGGTGGGGGCGCTGCGCGAGCGGTTGCAGCGCGAACCCAACAACGTGTTCGTGCCGACGATGGGCAACCTGCACGACGGCCATATCCAGCTGGTTCGTCTCGCCAAACCGCGCGCGGCGTGCACGGTGGTGAGCATCTTCGTCAACCGTCTGCAGTTCGGCCCGCGCGAAGATTTCGACCGCTATCCGCGCACCCTCGAATCCGACTGCAACAAGTGCCGCGAGGCCGGCGCCAACGTCGTGTTCGCTCCCGACGAGCGCGAGATCTATCCGGAGCCGCAGACCTTCGTGGTCGAACCCTCGGAACTGCAGCATGTGCTCGACGGCGCATTGCGTCCCGGCCACTTTCGTGGCGTCGCCACCGTGGTACTGAAGCTCTTCAACATGGTGCGTCCGCACGCGGCGCTGTTCGGCAAGAAGGACTATCAGCAATACCTGGTGTTGCGCGACATGGTGCGCCAGTTGGCAATGCCGATCGAGATCATTCCGGCCGACACGGTGCGTGCGGCCGACGGCCTCGCGCTGTCGTCGCGTAACAGCTATCTGAGTGCGACCGAGCGCAACGAGGCGCCGCAACTGTTCGTCGCGCTGCAGCGCGTTTGCGCAGCCGTGCGCTCGGGCGCATTGCACGGCAAGGCCGAGCGCGACGCGATGCAGGCGCTTGCGGGCCGGGGGTGGCAGCCCGATTACGTCGCCGTGCGGCGCCAGCACGACCTGCAGGCACCGACTGGCGACGATCGCCGCCTGGTCGTGCTCGCCGCGGCAAGGCTTGGGCGCACGCGGCTGATCGACAACATCGAGCTCGAACTCGAACGGTGAACCTGCCCTGGTTTTCCGGCTTCCGGACCGATCGGCATGCCGTCAACGGCACCGAGATCCATTTCGCGATCGGGGGCGAAGGCCCGCCCGTGCTGTTGCTGCATGGATATCCGCAGACCCATTTTATGTGGCGGCATGTCGCACCCAGACTTGCGCAGCGTTTCACCGTCGTCGCCGCCGACCTGCGCGGCTACGGCGACAGCGGCAAACCGGCCAGCGCGCCCGATCACGCGCCGTACTCGAAACGCGAGATGGCACGCGATCAGGTCGAACTGATGCGCGCGCTCGGTTACGAGCGGTTCCGGGTTGCGGGCCACGATCGCGGTGCGCGCGTCACGCATCGAATGGCGCTCGATCATCCACAGGCGATCGAGCGTGCGGCCGTACTCGACATCGCGCCCACCTTGCGGATGTACGAGAACCCGACGCAGGCGTTCGCGACCGCGTACTACCACTGGTTCTTCCTGATCCAGCCCGCACCGTTTCCAGAGCGGATGATCGGCGCCGATCCGGCCGCCTATCTGCGGTACAACTTCGGCGAGGGCAGACCGAGCCGGCCCGCGGGCCTCGCGCCGTTCCTCCCCGATGCGTTCGATGAATACGTTCGCTGTTTCAGCGCAGAGGGGACGATCCATGCGACCTGCGAAGACTATCGCGCCGCCGCGTCGATCGACCTCGAGCACGACCGTGCCGACTACGGGCAACGCATGATCGGGTGTCCCCTGCTCGTGCTGTGGGGCGCGCAGGGAGTCATTGCGCGCTGCTTCGACCCGCTCGCCGACTGGCGCGACTACGCGCTCGACGTGCGCGGTCGTGCATTGCCGTGCGGGCACTACATTGCCGAGGAACTGCCCGACGTGTGTGCGCAGGAACTCGACGCGTTCTTCGCTTGATGCTCGCGCCCGGGTGTTGCGCGCCGGGCGCGGTCGACCGCTGTTGCCGTCCGGTTGTCGACGCGGCGATCAGGGCATCTGGATCTTGCCGCCGCCGGGGAGTCCGCCCGGCCCGATCGGGCCTTTCGGGATCACCAATCCCGACGACTGCTGGCGCCGCATTTCCTGGATCTCGCGCACCGCGCGCTCGATGCCTTCTTTCGCGGCGGCGGCGTAGTTCTCGACCGCTTCGGCCAGGGTGTCGCCGTCGACTTCGAACGACAGGGGCAGGGCGCCCGCGGGGGTAAGAATCTGCGCTTCGCCGACGAAGCGCATCGAACGCGAGTCATCGTGCGTGCCGTCGATGTTCACCGGTACCATGCAGCGCAGCGTGCCGACCTTGCCGTCGGTATAGATTTCTTCGCGACACAGCGCGCTGGCGTCCATCACCGGGTCGGCCATTCTGTCTTCTGGGCGTTCAGCCATTGAATCCTCGCGGGGGTGCGTTGGGGGAAGGAACTTCAGGCAGGTCGAAGGACCGCTGTCATTTCTGCGGCAACGTGGACTCGACCACGCTGCGCGCGGCGTCGCGCACGCGCGCTTCGGGTCGAGCCATGCACGCTGCCGAGAATCGCTCGAGCATCAGCGCCTTGTTCTTTGCCGTGGGAATGAGCCCGCGGCCGGCACGTTCGAAGCGCGCATTGATGTATCCGTCTGCCCAATTCTGCAACAGGTTGCGCCGCTCCGCCGGGGCATTGTCGCCGGCCTCGCGCTGTGCGAGGTAGACCCTGCAGGCGACCGCACCCGAAGACGCCGACGCCAACGTCGACGCCGATGTCGGCGCTGCGTCCGGCGCACCCTCGGCCGAAGGTGCGTTCGCCTCGGGCAGGTCGAGCATCGCGCGCCCTGCCAGCAACGTGGCGTCGCGCACTGCACGGCCGGGGTCTTCACCGCATCCCTTGTCGAGCAGGCCGACAATGCGCGTATCGTTGATTGCGGTTTCCGGAAACGGACGACCGACTGCTTCGGAGACCCCGTAGACATAGCCGAGCGCGAACTGGCGGACATCCGCGAGCACCGCTGCGCGCGCGCTGTCGACCCGCGCTTTGGCAGCTTCGAGGTAGCGGGTGCAATACCACGAGCCGGTGGAAACCGCGATCTCGTCGGTGCCGAGCGGTGCAACCGCTGCGACCGGTGAGTTCTGGGCCTGCGCGAGCCCCGCAGCGATGGCCGCGCCTGCGAGCAGGGCGGCACGCGCGGCGGTTGCAGCGCCCCTTGAACGGACGGTATGCACAGGGCCCGAACGCAAGGTCTGAACACGAGATCGAAACACGAGATCGGGGTGAGCGAGTGTCGGTGACGAGGACGATGAGGATACCGCATCGGCATACGAGCCCTGCGCGCGCATCGACCGCTGGACGTCGTGCCCCCAGGCGCGTTGCATAACCAGGCTGCCGATACTCCGACCGCCGCTATCGAAAGCGTTGTGCCGCGTGCCTGTTCTCGTCGACGATCCGCGTGTAGGCCTGCATCCGGCGCGGGTCGATCCGCCCCGCGGTGACCAGCGCAAGGATCGCACAGCCGGGCTCGCGCTGATGGGTACAGTCGTCGAAGCGGCAATGGCCCAGGCCGGTCCGGAACTCCGGAAACGCATATGCGAGCCGATCGACCGGCACATGTGCCAGGCCGAACGCCTGCAGTCCGGGCGAATCGTTCAGCGCCGTGTCGCGCTCGAGTCGATAGAGTCGGCTGCTGGTCGTCGTGTGTCGTCCTGCCGATAGGGCCCGGGAGATCTCGCCGGTCACGGCCTGCGCATCGGGGACCAACGCGTTGATCAGCGTCGACTTGCCCATCCCCGACTGGCCGATCAGCAGTGTGATATGCCCGGCGAGGCAACGGCGCAGTGCGTCGACCCCGTCTTCGTGTCGATCGTCGCGATCGTTGAGTGGTGTCGCGACGACTTCGACGACCTTGCAACCGATCGCAGCGAAGGGTTCGAGCAGCGTACGCGCGGTGCGCGTGGGGCCGCCCAGATCGCATTTGTTCAGTGCGATCAACGAATCGATGCCCGCGGCTTCCGCGGCGACCAGACAGCGCGACAGCAGATCGTCGGAGAACGGCGGGTCACCGGCCACCACATACGCCAGCTGCGAGACGTTGGCCGCGATCACTTTCTCGCGCATCGCGTCGCGCCGGAACAATACGGTGCGCCGCTCATCGAGCGCCTCGATGATCCCCTGCCCGCGCGCGACGATGTGCCCGGTCACCTGATCGCCGCAGACCGCCTCCATCTTCCTGCCGCGCGCGCCGCACGCGATGCGCGTACCGCCTTCGACCTGCACCTCGACCTGCCGACCGAACGCGGCGACGACCTCGCCGCGGAACTTCTCGCCCGCGTCCGCCGCGAGTCGCTGCGCCCGCGCCTGTTTGGACTCAACCACGCGCCAACAGCGCATCGAGCATCGCGGCGCAGATGAAGTCGTTCTCGGACAAGCCACCGACCTCGTGGGTCACGTATTGCACCTGGCAACGGTTGTAGCCGACGTGCAGTTCGGGATGATGGTCTTCGCGCTGCGAGATCCACGCCGATGCGTTGACGAACGCGATCGTCTCGCGGTAATCGCCGAACGCGAAGAGGCGCGTCAACACGCCGCCTTCGACCCGCCATTCCGGCAGTTCCTCCAGCAGCACGGCGATCATCTCTGCGGACAGTGCGGCCTCGCGCGCGCGCGGCCGGCAATGGCGCAGCGTCAGCGGCGGGGCGATGGTGTCCTCGGCGCTCGTGTCGACCATGTCGCTACGACGCGGCGGCCTGCAGGCGCGCGATGCGGATTGCCGCCGGGGGGTGCGAGTCGTAGAACATCGAATGCACCGGATCGGGGGTCAGCGTCGAGGCATTGTCCTTGTACAACTTGACCAGCGCATGCACCAGGTCGGCGGCGCGCGCGTGGTGGGCCGCGTAGTGGTCGGCCTCGAACTCGTGCCGGCGCGAATACCACGCGAACAGCGGGCTCAGCAGGAACGTGAACGACGGCAGCACGGTGAAGAACAGCAGCAGCGCCATCGAGGTCGATGGCTGGTCGACGCCGAGCGCGCTGTAGAACCAGGGTTGCGTCGCGATCCAGGCGAGCAGCGCGAGGAACCCGAGACTCGCGGCGAACGTCCAGACGATGCGCTTGGCGACATGACGCAGCTTGAAGTGGCCGAGCTCATGCGCGAGCACCGCTTCGATCTCTTCGGGCGTCAGGCGCGACAGCAGCGTGTCGAAGAACACGATGCGCTTGCTGCGCCCCAGTCCGGTGAAGTACGCGTTGCCGTGACTGCTGCGCTTGCTGCCATCCATCACGAACAGGCCCTGCGCATGGAAGCCGCAGCGCTCGAGCAGGGTGCGCACGCGCGCCTCGAGCACGGTGTCCTGCAGCGGCGAGAATTTGTTGAACAGCGGCGCGATGAATGTCGGATACACGGCGAGCACGGTGAGATTGAACACGACCCAGACCACCCACGCGTACAGCCACCAGAGATTGCCCATCTCGCCCATCAGCCACAGCACTGCCGCGAGCAGCGGCAGGCCGAGCGCGGTGCCGAGCAGCGCATTGCGCAACAGGTCGCCGATGTACATGGCCAACGTCATCTTGTTGAAGCCGAAACGTTGTTCGATGACGAACGTCCGGTACAGGCTCGCCGGCAACGAGAGCGCACTGGTGATCACCACGACTGCCCCGATCAGGCCGACGCCGTGCAACAGCCCATCGCCCAACAGGGGACGCAGCGTTGCGTCGAGCCAGGAAAGGCCACCACCGAGGGTCAGCGCGAGCACTACCAGCGCGTCGAACGGGATCTCGAGCAGGTCGACGCGCCCCTTCGCGACCGTGTAGTCGGCGGCGGTGCGATGACTCGAGACAGGAATCGCGGCTGCGAACTCGGGCGGAACACGGTCCCGGTGCGCACGTACATGCTGCATGTGGCGCAGGGCGAGCCAGAGCTTCACCGCGGTGGCGGCTGCCAGCGCGAACAGGAACAGGGTCGTGAATGGATGCATGCGTGACGAACCGGGCCGGGTTACCGAGCAGAATTACAGAGCGAAGTTACCGACCGAAGTCGACAACTTGGTCGCGGAATTGCAACCGGGGACTGTGACACAATCGCGCGGCGCGAACATGCGTTGCAGGTGAGTCGACGCGTGCTACCGACGGACGGGTACCGAAGTACCCAAGTACCCCGGTAGTCGTTCCAGCGTCGTCTCACGACTACCGAAGGTCGAAAATTATGGCACAGAACGCCGAGCACCTCGTCTGGGTGGACATGGAGATGAGCGGCCTCGACCCCGATCGGGATCGGGTCCTCGAGATCGCGATCGTGATCACCGACAGCGCGTTGCAGACCGTCGCGCAGGCGCCGGTACTGGTCGTCCACCAGTCCGAAGCGGTTATGACCACGATGGATGCCTGGAACACCGGCACCCATGCCAAGTCCGGCCTGACCGCGCGCGTGCGCGCATCGACGCTCGACGAGGCGTCGGCCGAGGCGCAGCTCGTCGAGTTCCTCGCGCAGCACGTGCCGGCACGCATCTCGCCGATGTGCGGCAACTCGATCTGTCAGGACCGCCGTTTCATGGCGCGCTGGTTGCCGCGCCTGGAGGCTTACTTCCATTACCGCAATCTCGATGTGAGCACGTTGAAGGAACTCGCACGGCGCTGGAAGCCGTCCGTGCTCGCCGGCCTGACCAAACAGGGCAGGCACGAAGCGCTTGCCGACATCCAGGAATCGATCGACGAACTGCGCCATTACCGCGAACACCTGCTCAGGCTCTGAGCCGGTGCGGGCAGCGTTTCCGGTGCCGTTCGACATGCATCCTTTGCACCCGGCGCGTCGACCCGAAGTCCGCGCAGTGCGAGACCCGCTACAGTTTCCACGGAGCAGAACACGATGGATCGCCCACCGGCTACGTCGTTCACGATTGCGGTCGAACCGAACGTACCGCGCCGTCTTGCGCGCCTCGACGAGCTCGCCAACAACCTCTGGTACAGCTGGGACCGGCAGACCCGGCGCCTGTTCTCGCTGCTGCACAGGGGCCTGTGGGAGGCGACCGGAAACAGTCCCAAGGCATTCCTGAAGCGCGTCGACGAACAGCGCTTGATCGAAGCGGCGGCCGATCCGGTGTTTGTCGCGAACTTCAATCGCGCGTTGTCGGCCTATGACAGCTATCACGACGAGCCGTCGCGACAGAACGGCGCCGAGTGGTTGCGCCAGACCGACAAGGTCGCCTACTTCTGTGCCGAGTACGGCTTTCACGAGAGCTTCCCGATCTATTCGGGGGGCCTCGGGATCCTCGCCGGGGATCACTGCAAGGCCGCGAGCGATGCCCGGATGCCGTTCGTCGCGGTCGGGCTGTTGTATCGCCAGGGCTACTTCTCGCAGACGATCGACGGCGAGGGAAATCAGCACGCGACCTACGGCGACTCCGACTACGACGACATGCCGATCGTGCCGCTCACCGGAGCCGATGGGGCCGAGGTCATGGTCGAGGTCGAATTCCCCGGACGGTCGGTCAGGCTGAAGGTCTGGAGCGCGCGCTGCGGTCATGTGACGCTCTATCTGCTCGACAGCGACGTCGAGTCGAATACGGCCGCCGATCGTGCGATCTGCCGCCGGCTCTACGGCGGGGACCGCACGACCCGCATCGAGCAGGAGATCGTGCTCGGCATCGGCGGCGTACGTGCACTGCGCGCGCTCGACATCGCGCCCACCGTCTGGCACATCAACGAGGGTCATGCGGCATTTCTCGTGCTCGAGCGGATGCGCGAGCTGACGGTGAGCGGCCTGAGTTTCGACACCGCGCTCGAAGCGGTCGCGGTCAACACCGTGTTCACGACGCATACGCCGGTGCCCGCCGGTCACGACCATTTCTCCGATGCGATGATCGGCACCTACTTCCAGCACTTCGCGGGTCAGTTGAAGCTCGACCATGCGCAGTTGATGGGGCTGGGGCACGGCATGGGCAACGGCGACTTCAACATGACCGCGCTGGCGATCCGCGGGTCGCGCTTCCAGAACGGGGTGTCGAAGATTCACGGCGGCGTGTCGGCGGAGATCTGTCGCGAGCTTTGGCCGGAGCTGAAGCCGGAAGAAAATCCGATCGACTACGTGACCAACGGGGTGCACGTGCCGACCTTCCTCGCCGAGCAGTGGACGGAGCTATTCGAACGCTACCTCGGCCCCGACTGGTTCGCGCGCCAGCGCGACGCCGAGTTCTGGAAACGCATCGACGATGTCCCGGATCATCTTTTCTGGAGCGTCCACCAGACGCTCAAGTCGCGGATGCTCGACCTCGTCGGCTACGTGACGCGGGTCCAGCACCTGCGCAACAGCGGTTCGGAGGCGCATCTGGACCGGCTGCTGAAGTATGCCGATCCCACCGATCCGAACGTGTTGACGATCGGCTTTGCGCGTCGCTTCGCGACCTACAAGCGCGCGACGATGATGTTCAACGACCTCGACTTCCTGCGCGACCTCATCACCGATGCAAAGCGTCCCGTATTGTTCGTGTACGCCGGCAAGGCCCACCCTGCCGACATCCCGGGTCAGGATCTGATCCGGCGCCTGCACGAGATTTCGCGCACACCCGGATTCGAGGGCAGGTTGCTGCTGCTCGAAGGCTACGACCTGCGCCTCGCCCGGCGCATCGTGTCCGGCGTTGATGTCTGGCTCAACAACCCGGTGTATCCGCTCGAGGCGAGCGGCACCTCGGGGATGAAGGCGGGGATCAACGGTGTGCTCAACCTGTCGGTGCTCGACGGCTGGTGGGGCGAGGGCTATGACGGCAGCAACGGCTGGGGAATCAAGCCCGCCGCGCTGCACCTGGATGATGCGCGGCGCACGCGCGAGGAATGCCAGACGCTGTACGAACTGCTGCAGGATCAGGTGATCCCGATGTACTACGAACGCGGCGCATCGGGTTTCTCACCGCGCTGGGTACGCATGGCGCGCCGGTCGATCGCTACGCTGTTGCCGCGGTTCAATTCGGGGCGCATGGTCGGCGAGTATCTGCAGAAGTTCTACCACCCGGCCAGCCTGCAGTGGCGCCGTTTCAGCGAAGGCGGTTTCGTGCGCGCGGGCGAACTCGCGCAGTGGAAGGCGCGCGTGCGTCCCGCCTGGGCAGGCGTGACTGCGCGCCGCCTCGATCAGCCGAAGAAATCGTTGCGCTTCGGCGAAGGCGTGCAGATCGAGGTCGCCGTGCAGCTGAACGGGCTGACCCCGGACGACGTCGTGGTCGAACTCACGCTGGCGCGTCAGACCCAGTACGAAAAGCTGAAACAGCCGCAGCGCCTTGCCTTCGAATCGACCGGGCTGCGCACCGACCAGGGCGAGCATCGGTTCGCGCTCGACCTCACACCCGAGCTATGCGGTCGCCTCGAATACCGCATTCGAGTCTATCCGCATCCCGCCCTGCTTACCCCTCCGTTCGAACTCGGGATGATGATCTGGTTGTAGGCGCGGGCGGCGTGCGGCCGGCCGCCGCCCGTCCGGTGGCGGGGGCGTTCGTCGTG
>JACMMK010000309.1 GCA_014379045.1 Burkholderiales bacterium | reverse complement strand
CGGATACGCAGCGGCAAAGGCGGCGGGTGCCCCGGCGAGCGGCACGCGCGCATCCGGTCGACCAGGACCGGCGACGCACGGCTCGATCGCGTCGAGTTCGATCGCTACGATCTGGCCGTAATCGGGCCCGGGTGCCCCGGTCTCTCGCCATAGCCCTTGCGCGCGCGCGTAGGCCTCGACGAGCGCGACCTGTTCGGCGTCGCGCCCGGTGAGTGCCAGGAACTGCAACGTCTGCGCATCGACCGGGAAGAAACCCATGTTGGCGCCGAACTCGGGCGTCATGTTGGACACGGTGGCACGTTCGGGCACGCTGAGGGTATCGACGCCGTCGCCGAAGAACTCGACGACCTTGGCGATCACGTCGTGGCGACGCATCGCCTGCGTGATCGTGAGCACGAGGTCGGTGGCGGTCACGCCGGGCCGCAGCCGGCCGGAGAGCCGGCAGCCAACGACTTCGGGCAGCAGCATCGAGATCGGCTCGCCGAGCGCGACCGTGCCGCCCTCGAGTCCGCCGACACCCCAGCCGACGATGCCGAGGGCATTGGTCATCGCGGTGTGGCTGTCCATCGCGATCAGCGAGTCCGGGTAGGCGAGGGTGCGTCCCTCGTGTTCGGCGGTCCACACCACGCGCGCGAGGTATTCGAGGTTGATCTGGTGCAGGATGCCCGAGCCCGGCGGGAACACCCGCAGCGGCGCGAACGCCGTGCTGCCCCAGCGCAGGAACTCGTAGCGCTCGCGGTTCTGCGCGAACTCCCGGTCCATGTTGTGCGCGAGCGCCCCGGCGCTGCCATGCGCCTCGACCATCACCGAATGATCGACGATGAAGTCGAGATGGAGCTGCGGGTTGATCTGCGTCGGATCGCCACCGAGTGCGTGCATCGCGTCGCGCATCGCCGCCAGGTCGCCGAGCAACGTGATTCCGGAGGAGTCGGGCATCATCATCCGCGCGGGGCGAAACCCGATCTCGCAGTCGGGATGATTCGTGCCGCCTGCGCTGCGTTGTTTCATCCACGCCGCGAACGCCGCGAGGTCGTCGCCCGAGGCGCGCCCGGTCGCGTGCTGGCGCAGTAGGTTCTCCAGCACGACCTTGATCGTGTGCGGCAGGCGATCGACAGCGCCGAAGCCCGCCTCTTTCGCTGCACCGAGGCTGAAGTAGTCGTACGCCCGGTCGCCGACCTGCAGCGTACGCCGGGTACGACTGCCGTCGTAGCCGCTGATGTCGGTCGTCATCGCTCCTCGCCTCGATGCCCCTGGGGGGCTGTTGTTCGCATGTCACGGTGCGCGACAGCGTCGATTCCCGCCGGGGCATGGATGCCACTGCGCGATGCCACTGCGTCGCCGTCACGATCGTGAACGATTGTCCGGGGGGCGAATTCCAGTGTCAATGCGCGAGCGTCGATTGCGCCAGCGTCGAGTGCGTGAGGTTCGATCGCGCGGTGACGCGGCGCGATCGGGCCGACCGATCAGGCAGGCACACTACAATCGAGCCTCGATCGATCGAAGTCATCGGTACCCGTCGCGTGATCTCCCGTTTTTCCCCCGCCGAGCAGGCGCGCCGCCTCGCCGCCCTCCCGGCCGTCAGCTATCCCGACGAATTGCCGGTGGCCGCCTTGCGCGGGGAGATCGCCGCATCGATCGCGGCAAATCGAGTCGTCATCGTCTGCGGGGAGACAGGCTCGGGCAAGACGACACAGTTGCCGAAGATCTGCCTCGAACTGAAACGCGGCGTGCATGGGCTGATCGGGCACACGCAGCCACGGCGCATCGCCGCACGCAGCGTCGCCTCGCGCATCGCGCAGGAACTGAACTCCCCGCTCGGCGCCCTGGTCGGCTTCAAGGTGCGCTTCGCCGACAGGCTGTCGCCGGCCAACTACGTGAAGGTGATGACCGACGGCATCCTGCTCGCCGAGATCGAGCACGACGCGCAACTGAGCGCCTACGACACGCTGATCATCGACGAGGCGCACGAGCGCAGCCTGAACATCGACTTCCTGCTCGGCTACCTGAAACAGCTCGTGCGCACGCGTGCCGATCTGAAGGTGATCGTGACCTCGGCCACGATCGATGCCGCACGCTTCTCGGCATTCTTCGACGGGGCGCCGGTGATCGAGGTATCGGGCCGGCTCTATCCGGTCGAGCTGCGCTACCGCCCGCTGGTGCTCGACGAGGACGCCGACGATGCGCCCGATCCGGCGCAGCCGATCATCGATGCGGTGGCCGAACTCGCGCGCGAGCGCGGCACCGGCGATGCCGGCGACATCCTGGTCTTCCTGCCCGGCGAGCGCGAGATCCGCGACACCGCCGAAGCCCTGCGCAAGCAGCATCCCAAAGGCTTCGAGATCCTGCCGCTCTACGCGCGCCTGTCGTTCGAGGAACAGGAGCGCGTGTTCAAGCCGGGTGGAATACGCCGGATCGTGCTCGCCACCAACGTCGCCGAGACCTCGCTTACCGTGCCCGGGGTTCGTTACGTGATCGATACCGGTACGGAGCGCGTCAAGCGTTACAGCTTCCGCAACAAGGTCGAACTGCTGCAGATCGAACCGATCTCGCGTGCCGCGGCCAACCAGCGCGCAGGGCGCTGCGGACGCCTCGGCGCCGGCGTGTGCATCCGGCTCTACGCCGAGGACGCGTTCGAGGCGCGCCCCGCGTTCTCCGATCCGGAGATCCTGCGCACCTCGATCGCCGCGGTGATCCTGCGGATGAAGGCGCTCGGCCTGCCCGAGATCGGCGAGTTCCCGTTCATCGACCCGCCGACCCCGCGCGCGGTGGCCGACGGCTATCAACTCCTGACCGAATTGGGCGCGCTCGACGAGGCACGCGCGCTGACTGCGATCGGACGCGAGCTCGCGCGCTTTCCGACGGACCCGCGGCTCGGCCGCATCCTGGTCGCCGCACGCGTGCACGGGTGCCTGGCCGAGGCACTCGTCGTGTGCGCGGTACTCGCGGTGCAGGATCCGCGTGAACGCCCGTTCGATCAGAGCGAGGCCGCCGATCGCGCGCATGCGCAGTTCGTCGATCCGCAGTCTGATTTCGCGACGCTGCTCGCACTATGGAAGTTTCACGAGCATGCGTTGCATCACCGCAAGAGTCAGCGCAAGCACGATCAGGCGATGCAGGCCCACTTCCTGTCGCCGCGCCGCCTGCGCGAGTGGCGCGATGTGCATGCACAGATGGTCGCGACCGTCGCCGAGCTCGGCTGGCGGGTGAACGAGGTCGACGCCGGCGCGCAGGCGTTGCATCGCGCGCTGCTCGCAGGCTTCATCGGCAACATCGGCTTCAAGCTCGACGACGGCGACGGCTACGGCGGCGCACGCGGCATCCGCTTTCAGATGCACCCGTCGTCGGGGTTGCGCAAGGCGAAGCCGAAATGGGTGATGGCAGCCGAACTCACCGAGACCACGCGCCTCTATGGACGCACGCTCGCACGGGTCGACCCCGAAGCGATCGAGCAGGCCGGGGACGCGCTGCTCAAGCGCGAGTATCTCGATCCGCACTGGGAGCGTGAGCGTGCGATGGTGATCGCCTTCGAGCGCGTCACGCTGTTCGGGCTCACGCTGGTTGCGCGCCGCAAGGTGCATTACGGGCCGATCGATCCGGTCGCCTCGCGCATGATCTTCATCCGCGAAGCGCTGGTGGCCGGTGCGTATGCGCCGTCGACCAGCGCCGCCTTCGTCGAGCACAACCGGCGCCTGACCGCCGAGGTCGAGGCGCTCGAGCACAAGGCGCGGCGCAAGGACGTGCTGGTCGACCCCGAAGCGATCGCGGCGTTCTATGCCGAGCGCATCCCGGCGGACATCTCCAACGGGGCCGGCTTCGAGCGTTGGCGGCGCGAGGTCGAAGCCGACGATCCGCGCATCCTGTTCCTGTCGCGCGACTATCTGATGCGCCATGCCGCCTCGAGTGTGACCGAGACGCTCTACCCCGAGCGCTGGCCGGTCGACGCGTTGGCGCTTGGGCTCTCGTACCGTTTCGAACCGGGACATCCGCTCGACGGGGTGACCGTGACGGTACCGCTGCCGGTGTTGAACCGCATCGATGCCGGACAGTTCGACTGGCTGGTGCCGGGCATGATCCGCGAGAAGGTCACGCTGTGCCTCAAGGCGCTACCGAAGTCGATTCGCCGCCAGCTCGTGCCGGTGCCCGAACAGGTCACGAAGTTTCTGGCGTGGGCCGACCCCGATGCGCAAAGTCAAGACCAGACGAGACCCGCCTTCGACGCGGCGCTCACGACCTTCGTCAAGCGCGAGACCGCCGAGGCGTTGTCGGCGGACGCGCTCCGGGCGATCGACCTGCCTGCGCACCTGCGCTTCAACTACCGCGTCGTCGACGATGCGGGCAGCGAGCTTGCCACCGGGCGCGATCTCGCCGCGTTGCGTGCGCAGTTGGGAGAAGCCGCGCTGCTCGCGGTCAGCGAAGCCGGCGGTGCGTTCGAGCGCGCCGGCATCACCGCATGGGATTTCGGCGAACTGCCGGCGTCGATCGCGATCACGCAGCGCGGACGCCGGCTGACCGCGCATCCCGGGATCGAGGACGCGGGCCCGAGCGTCGCACTGCGCCTGTTCGATACCGAGGCATCGGCGGGCACGGCGACGCGGCTCGGCATCGTGCGTCTGTTGCGACTCGAGATGAAGGACCGCCTGCGCCTGCTCGACAAGCGGGTGCGCGAGCAGAAGGAAGCGCTGCTCGCATTGCGCGGTATCGCCAGCGCCGATGCCTGGGTCGAAGACGTAGTGGCGGCGATCGCCGATCGCGCATTCATCGGTGACGACCCGCTGCCGCGCGCGCAGATGCAATACGAGCAGCAGCGAACGCGCGCACGCACGCGCCTGCCTGCCGTCGCCGATGCGGGGCTCAGGCTGTTCACGCAGATCGCGCTCGCCTACGCGAAAGTCGCGCCGTCGGTGTCGGCACCGGCACCGATGCTGGCGCGCCCCGCAGCCGACATCCGGGTCCAGCTCGACGGGCTCGTCTACCTGGGTTTCATGCGTGCAACACCGTGGGATCAGCTCGCGCATCTGGTGCGCTATCTGAAGGCGATCGAGCTGCGCATCACCAAGTATCCGGACAATCCGGAGCGCGATCGTCGCCATGCCGAGTCGATCTCCGGGCTCGCGCGGCGCGTCGAGCGTCGGCGCGAGGAATTGCGCGCCGTCGGCGAACACGACCTGCGCGTCGACGCGCTGCGCTGGCAGATCGAGGAACTGCGCGTCTCGTTGTTCGCGCAGGAGCTGCGCACGCCGGCGCCGGTGTCGTTGAAGCGGCTGCAGAAAGCGTGGGAGAGCGCGCTCGCATGAACGACACCGAACGACCGGCGGTCGCCGTCCCGGTGCCACGGCGTGAACGGTCCGCCGACGTCGACGAGCTCAGCGTGCCGGTCGCGGTGCCCACTGCGGTCGGCGTCGCGCTCGCG